>NZ_AKJO01000021.1:0-46577 GCF_000282295.1 Pseudomonas sp. GM33 | reverse complement strand
GCGTCAACTGGCGGCCGCCGTTGTCCCAACGAATCGGCGTTGTACGACTGGCATGGAAATCACCTTTCTCACTTGAATCAGTGATCGTTTCCAGACAACCGAACATCCCGACCATGCGGATTTCCTTAATCATTTTGCTCAACACGAAACGTGCATCCTCCTGCATGTTCGCGGCCGCATTCTGACTGAGATAGGTGTTCTTGGCCGCGATGAAAACCTGCACCACGCCGAGCACCACGATAAGGCTCAATGCCAGGGCGATCAGCAGCTCGACCAGGCCGAAGCCTTTGCTGCAACGAGTCATGGGGTCGCCCCCGGATCGACGGCTGTGCGGCTGGTCAGGACGAAGCTGCGCCGCGATTCAGCAGTCTTCGCGGCCCGTGAGTCGTCCCAGTTGATCGTGATGGTGTACACATGCTGGTTGACGGTGACCCTGCCGGTCGCGGTGGCGCCGAGTGAGCTGACAATGTTGGCATTGAAGTCAAAGAGGTCCTGATCCCGGGCAACGTCTGGATTGCCCGAAGCCGGAGGCGCAATGGTGTAGTCCGCAGCGGCGTTGGCGCGAATGCGGTCCAGCATGTCGTAAGCGATAAAACTGGCCTGACTGGTCATGCGCGCGCTGTCCGTGTACTTCAGCGCATTAAGCTGAAACGCCGCTGCGCCCAGCAACCCCACTCCCAGAATGACTAACGCCACCAGGACTTCGACCAGCGTCATGCCCTCCTGCGAGCCTTGCATCCCTGCCCTCATCCGCAACGTCCACCCAATAGAATTCGTCCGTTCAAACACACTGTCAGCGTCCTGCTTTGTGCTCCCCGCCCATAGCTGATCACCACCTCCGAGGACGGCGATGACAATCCGCCCAGACTGTTGAAATCGATAGCAGTGACGCCAGAGGTTAGCGCCAGAGTTGCGCCGTTGCTCATCGCCGGAACAACCCGCAATACATTGGCCAAAGCGCCAGTACCGTCGTAAATCGCCAGCTCCCCACTCCAGACATTCCCGCCAGCTGTCGGCCGCACCCGCGTGGTATTGCCCCGATCGATGGCTTCGAGCCGAGCAACATTCAAAGTTCGCTGCAGGTCCGCGATTTCGGTATCAACCCTGGTTGTTTGCGTCGAGCGGGTAAACGCCGGGACGGCCATAGTCAGCAGGATCAGAAGAATCGCGAGCGCGATCAGCAACTCGATCAGCGTGAAACCTTTTGTACGATGCTCCATCGGGCCCTTCTGTTTCCTTCGGCTATACCTGCTGTTGCGCAGCACAACGTTCGAACGATGCTGTGCGTTGCCATTTCTCGCGCACGGATTGCGCGAGCCACAGCACGCCACGGAGGGAAACATCATGCGACAACACGGCTTCAGCCTGATCGAACTGCTCATGGGACTGGCAATTACAGGAATTGTTCTGCTTCTGGTTACTCCGGCGTTCGCAACGCTGATCGAGTCGAACCAAAGACAGCAAGCGGCGCAGGCTCTTTTCAGTGGTATTCGCACCGCCCGGAGCGAAGCCATCGTCCGCAACCAGGCCGTGGTGATTCACGGCATCAACGGCGACTGGAGCCAAGGCTGGCGGATGATCCTGGATATCAGCGGCAAGGGGCAGATGGACAGCGACAATCCACTGTTGGCCGAACGCCAGAGCGGCGCACGCGTGTCGATTGCAGGGAACGGTTCGGTCGAAAGCTCAATACGATTCAAAGGTCAGGGCGAAGCACTGATTGGAGGAACGTTATACATTTGCGCCGCTCGCGAGCAGGTAAGCCGACATCAAGTGGTGTTGGCACGGACCGGTCGCGTCAGCCTGCGCAACGACAAGGTTGAGCAGGCGTTATGCGAGAAAAGGACTGAATTCAGAGCAACGAGCGAACGCGCAGTTCTTTAGGCATCGAGAACGTGATGTTCTCCTCGCGACCGGCCAGCTCATCGGCACCGGTGGCACCCCAGGCCTGCAACTGCTGGATCACGCCGCGCACCAGGACTTCCGGGGCGGATGCGCCAGCAGTGATGCCGATACGCTCGACGCCGTCGAACCAGCTCTTTTGCAGGTCTTCGGCACCGTCGATCAGGTAGGCCGGAGTGGACATGCGCTCTGCCAGCTCGCGCAAGCGATTGGAGTTGGAACTGTTCGGGCTGCCGACCACCAGCACCACATCACACTCGTCGGCCAGTTGCTTGACCGCGTCCTGACGGTTTTGCGTGGCGTAGCAAATGTCGTCCTTGCGCGGTCCGCCGATAGCCGGGAAGCGCGAACGCAGGGCGTCGATAACACGACTGGTATCGTCCATCGACAAGGTGGTCTGGGTCACGAAGGCGAGCTTTTCAGGGTTGTTCACCTGCAACGCCGCGACATCTTTCTCGTCTTCGACCAGATAGATCGCGCCACCGCTGCTGGCATCGTACTGGCCCATGGTGCCTTCGACTTCCGGGTGACCGGCGTGCCCGATGAGAATGCACTCTCGGCCGTCACGACTGTAGCGAGCCACTTCGATGTGGACCTTGGTCACCAGTGGGCACGTGGCATCGAACACCTTCAGCCCGCGGCCAGCCGCTTCGCTGCGCACGGCCTGGGAAACGCCGTGTGCACTGAAGATCACAATGACGTCGTCCGGCACCTGATCCAGCTCTTCGACGAAGATCGCACCACGGGAGCGCAGGTCTTCGACGACAAATTTGTTGTGGACCACTTCATGGCGTACGTAGATCGGCGGCCCGAAGACTTCCAGGGCGCGGTTGACGATTTCGATCGCCCGGTCCACACCGGCACAGAAGCCACGGGGGTTGGCGAGTTTGATTTGCATGCTGTGCCTCGTGTCTTGCGCGCGAAAAATGGTAATGCCCTGCCGTTCGTCGAACACCGTGTTCAAGAACAGCGAGGGTTAAGTGTGGGAGCGGGCTTGCTCGCGAATGCTGACTGACATTCAACATTTATGTCGTCTGACACACCGCTTTCGCGAGCAAGCCGCTCCCACACTTTTACAATGCTTTGACGGAAATGATTTCCACGTCAAAGGTCAGCGTCTTGCCCGCCAGCGGGTGGTTGAAGTCGATGGTCACTTGCGCGTCGTCGAACTCTTTCACCACGCCCGGCAGTTCAGTATTGGCTGCATCGTTGAAGATCACCAGCAAACCCGGCGACAGTTCCATGTCTGCAAACTGCGAGCGCGGAATGATCTGCACGTTTTGCGGGTTCGGCTGGCCGAACGCGTTTTCCGGCTCGATGCTCAGTGTACGCTTGTCACCGGCCTTGAAACCGAACAGGGCTGCTTCGAAACCTGGCAACAGGTTGCCGTCACCGACCTTGAAGGTCGCCGGGGCTTTGTCGAAGGTGCTGTCCACCGTGTCGCCATTCTCCAGGCGCAATGCGAAATGCAAGGTGACTTCCGTGTTCTGGCCGATGCGTTGCTCAGCCAATACCTGTTCAGTCATGAACGGTTTCTCCGGTCTTTTTACTTTTGAACATATCCAGTGCCAGCATGACAGCACCTACCGTGATTGCACTGTCGGCAAAGTTGAACGCCGGGAAATACCAGCGGTTCTGCCAATGCACCAGAATGAAATCGATCACATGGCCCAAGGCAATGCGGTCATACAGATTGCCCAGCGCGCCGCCGAGCACCAGCGCCAGCGCAACCGCCAGCCAGGTCTCGTTGCGCCCCAGACGCTTGAGCCACACCACCAGCACCGCACTGACCACGACTGCGATCAAGGCGAACAGCCAGCGCTGCCAACCGGAGCTGTCAGCCAGGAAGCTGAATGCCGCGCCAGTGTTGTAGGCCAGGGTCCAACTGAAGTAATCGGGAATGATCACAATCTGCTGGTACATCTGGAGCTTGCCTTCGAAGTAGAACTTGCTGGCCTGGTCGATGACCAGGACCAGCAAACTCAACCAGAGCCAGCTCAGCCGTCCGAAACGGCCAACGGCATTAGGCATAGTGACGGACCTCGCCAGCGCCGCTGATGTTGTCCACGCAACGACCGCAGATTTCCGGATGCTCCGGGTTCACGCCGACGTCTTCGCGGCAGTGCCAGCAACGGGCGCATTTGGCGTGGGCCGACTTGACGATCTTCAGCTTCAGGCCGCTGACTTCAGTAACGACCGCGTCCTCTGGCGCCTTCACAAACGGTGCAACGCTGGCAGTCGAGGTGATCAGCACGAAACGCAGTTCGTTGCTCAGCTTGGCCAGGTCGGCAGTCAGCGCGTCTTCGGCGAACAGCGTCACTTCGGCTTGCAGGTTGCCACCGACAGCCTTGGCTGCACGCTGGATTTCCATCTCTTTGTTGACCGCGACCTTCACTTCCATGATGCGGTCCCAGTAGGCGCGACCCAACTCGAAGCCTTCCGGCAGTTCGCTCAGGCCTTCGTACCAGGTGTTGAGCATGACGGACTCGTTACGCTCGCCCGGCAGGTACTGCCACAGTTCGTCGGCGGTGAACGCCAGGATCGGCGCGATCCAGCGCACCAGCGCTTCGGAGATGTGGAACAGCGCGGTCTGGCACGAACGGCGGGCCTTGCTGTCGGCACCAGTGGTGTACTGGCGATCCTTGATGATGTCGAGATAGAAGCCACCCAGTTCCTGCACGCAGAAGTTGTGGATCTTCGAGTACACGTTCCAGAAGCGGTATTCGCTGTAATGCTCTTGCAGCTCACGCTGCAGCAGCAGGGTGCGATCCACGGCCCAACGGTCCAGCGCCAGCATTTCTTCGGCCGGCAGCAGGTCGGTGGCCGGGTTGAAACCGGTCAGGTTCGACAGCAGGAAGCGCGCGGTGTTACGGATACGCCGGTAGGCGTCCGCACTGCGTTGCAGGATCTGCTCGGAAACGGCCATTTCACCCGAGTAATCGGTCGAGGCAACCCACAGGCGCATGATGTCGGCGCCCAGGGTGTCGTTGACTTTCTGCGGCGCGATCACGTTGCCCAGGGACTTGGACATCTTGCGGCCGGACTCGTCGACGGTGAAACCGTGGGTCAGCAGTTCGCGGTACGGCGCGTGGTTGTCGATGGCGCAACCGGTCAGCAGCGACGAGTGGAACCAGCCGCGGTGTTGGTCCGAACCTTCCAGGTACAGGTCGGCGCGCGGGCCGGTCTCGTGGCCCATCGGGTGCGAACCGCGCAGGACGTGCCAGTGCGTGGTGCCCGAATCGAACCAGACGTCCAGGGTATCGCTGATCTTGTCGTACTGCGGCGCTTCGGCGCCCAGCAGCTCGGCGGCGTCCAGTTTGAACCAGGCTTCGATGCCTTCGACTTCGACGCGCTTGGCAACTTCTTCCATCAGTTCGACGGTACGTGGGTGCAGCTCGCCGCTTTCCTTGTTCAGGAAGAACGGGATCGGCACGCCCCAGTTACGCTGACGGGAAATGCACCAGTCCGGACGGTTGGCGATCATCGAGTGCAGGCGCGCCTGGCCCCAGGCCGGGACGAACTGGGTATCTTCAATGGCCTTGAGCGAGCGCTGGCGCAGGGTGTCGCCAGTGGTCGGCTGCTTGTCCATGCCGATGAACCACTGCGCGGTGGCGCGGTAGATCAGCGGGGTCTTGTGGCGCCAGCAGTGCATGTAGCTGTGTTCGATGACGGTGGTGTGCAGCAGCGCACCGACTTCGGTCAATTTGTCGACGATGGCCGGGTTGGCCTTCCAGATGAACTGGCCGCCGAAGAACTCCAGCGAAGGTACGTACACGCCGTTGCTTTGTACCGGGTTGAGGATGTCATCGTTGACCATGCCGTACTTCTTGCAGGTCACGAAGTCGTCCACGCCGTAAGCCGGTGCGGAGTGAACCACGCCAGTACCGGCGCCCAGTTCGACGTAGTCGGCCAGGTATACCGGCGACAGGCGGTCGTAGAACGGGTGACGGAAGTTGATCAGTTCCAGCGCCGATCCAGCAGCGGTAGCGATCACCGAACCTTCCAGCGAGTAGCGCGCCAGGCACGACTCGACCAGCTCTTCAGCCAGCACCAGCAGCTTGTCGCCGACGTCGACCAGGGCGTAGTTGAATTCCGGGTGGACGTTCAACGCCTGGTTGGCCGGGATGGTCCACGGGGTGGTGGTCCAGATCACGATCGAGGCCGGTTTGCCCAGGGCAGGCAGACCGAAGGCGGCAGCCAGCTTGGCTTCGTCGGCAATCGGGAAGGCCACGTCGATGGTCGAGGACTTTTTGTTCTCGTACTCGACTTCCGCTTCAGCCAGGGCCGAACCGCAGTCGAAGCACCAGTTCACGGGCTTCAAGCCTTTGAACACGAAACCGCCCTTGACGATTTCAGCCAGGGCACGGATTTCCCCGGCCTCGTTCTTGAAGTCCATGGTCTTGTACGGGTTGGCGAAGTCGCCCAGCACGCCCAGACGGATGAACTCGGATTTCTGCCCTTCGATCTGCTCGGTGGCATAGGCGCGGCACAGTTCGCGGGTCTTGTCCGCGCCCAGGTTCTTGCCGTGGGTCACTTCGACCTTGTGCTCGATCGGCAGGCCGTGGCAGTCCCAGCCCGGGACATAAGGCGCGTCGAAGCCCGACAGGGTCTTCGAGCGGATGATCATGTCCTTGAGAATCTTGTTCAGCGCATGACCGATGTGAATCGTGCCGTTGGCGTACGGAGGGCCGTCGTGCAATACGAACTTCGGACGATCCTTGCCAATTTCGCGCAACTTTCCGTACAGGCCAATACTGTCCCAGCGCTGCAGGATCTGCGGTTCGCGCTGTGGCAGGCCGGCCTTCATTGGGAAGGCGGTGTCCGGAAGGTTTAGCGTGGCTTTATAGTCGGTCATTTAAGGCTCTTCATTAGCGATGGGCGCTAGGTGCGGCTAGTGCACGGGCGGCGGCGACATCCGCGCTGATCGCCGTTTTCAGTGCCTCCAGAGAGGCGAAACGCTGCTCTTCACGCAGCTTGTGGTGGAAAACCACCGTTAAACGCCGGTCATACAGATCGCCGGCAAAATCTAAAAGATGCACTTCCAGGTGGGCTTTGCCATCACCTTGAACCGTGGGCCGCACGCCGATATTGGCGACGCCGGGCCAGGTCTTGCCATCGATCTCGACGTCCACCAGGTAAACCCCGGTAAACGGTACGCGACGGCGCTTGAGTTGTATGTTGGCCGTGGGCGTACCCAACTGCCGAGCAAGCTTCTGGCCATGCAATACGCGACCGGCGATCCGGTACGGCCGCCCGAGGAGCCGTTCGGCCAGGGCGAAATCCGCGGCAGCCAAGGCATTGCGGACCTGCGTGCTGCTGACCCGGATGCCATCCAGCTCGACGGTTTGCGCCGCTTCGACGGTAAATCCCTGAAGGATGCCGGCTTGAAGCAGGAAATCGAAATCTCCCGCGCGGTCACAACCGAAACGGAAGTCATCACCGACCTCCAGGTGCTGGACACCCAGGCCATCGACCAGAATGGTATCGACGAACTCGCTGGCGCTGAGTTTGCTCAGGCGCTGGTTGAAAGCCAGGCACAGAACGCGGTCGACGCCTTCGGCGGCCAACAATTGCAGCTTGTCCCGCAGACGGGCCAGACGGGCCGGTGCGGTCTCCGGCGCGAAGAACTCGCGCGGTTGCGGCTCGAAAATCACCACGCAACTGGGCACGCCCAACTCGAGCGCACGCTCACGCAGCCGCGCCAGGATAGCCTGGTGGCCACGGTGTACACCGTCAAAGTTGCCAATAGTGGCGACACAGCCCCGATGCTGGGGGCGCAGATTGTGGAGGCCTCGAACCAGCTGCATAACGCGCTTCTTGCTCATAAAGTGGTCGATTATAACCACACCCGGCGGCCGACGACAGGCAACACCGTAACCCAAAGTGATCGAGCCGACAAAACCGCCGGCCCGCCCGTGTTTATCGAGGCCGGAACCTCAGCCCAGCGTCTTGCGATTGAAGTCGCGCAAACGGAAGCCCATCAACACTAACATGCCGAAATAGGCCACCACACCGGCAACGACCAAAGCACCCAGACGCAGGAAACGCTCAAGCATCTGCCCCTCACCCCAGGCCGGCATGAAATGCATCCCGGCCAGCAAAACGCCAGACATTACCGCCACCGCAATCACCAGCTTGAAGCCGAACTTTGCCCAGCCCGGTTGCGGCTGGTACATCTGCTGTTTACGCAGCTGATAGAAGAGCAGCCCCGCATTGAGGCAGGCGCCGGCGCTGATGGCGAGCGCCAGGCCCGCGTGAGCCAGAGGACCAATCAGCAACAGGTTGAACAACTGAGTGACGACCAGCGTGAAAATTGCGATTTTCACCGGCGTGCGGATGTTTTGTTGCGCATAAAAGCCCGGCGCCAACACTTTAATCACGATAATTCCGAGCAATCCGACGGAATAGGCGATCAACGCACGCTGGGTCATGGCCGCATCATGGGCATCGAACTGACCATACTGGAACAGGGAAACCGTCAGCGGTTCGGCCAGAATCCCCAGCGCCAGGGCGCAAGGCAATACCAGCACGAAACATAGACGCAGGCCCCAATCGAGGATGCGCGAATATTCGTGACGATCCTTGCTGGCGTAGGTCTTGGCCAGGGTCGGCAGCAGAATCGTCCCCAGCGCCACGCCCAACACCCCGGACGGCAGCTCCATCAAACGGTCGGCGTAATACATCCACGACACGGAACCGGCCACCAGGAAAGACGCGAAGATCGTGTTGATGATCAGCGAAATCTGGCTCACCGAGACACCGAGAATGGCCGGCAACATTTGTTTCATGACACGCCACACACCACTGTCCCGCAAGTTCAGGCGCGGCAGTACGAGCATGCCGATCTTTTTCAGGTGCGGTAACTGATAGAGCAACTGTGCCAGGCCGCCGACCAGTACCGCCCAGCCGAGCGCCATGACGGGCGGATCGAAGTACGGCGTCAAAAACACCGAAAAGATGATCATGCTGACGTTCAGCAGAGTCGGCACGAAGGCCGGTACCGAAAATCTGTTCCAGGTATTGAGGATCGCACCGGCCAACGACGACAGGGAAATCAGCAGGATGTAGGGAAAGGTCACCCGCAACAGACTGGAGGTCAGTTCGAATTTTTCCGGTGTGTCGGTGAAACCCGGCGCGGTGACCCAGATGACCCATGGCGCGGCGATCATGCCCAACACCGTGACCAGCGCCAGTACCAGCGTCAGCAGGCCCGAAACGTAGGCGATGAAGGTACGTGTCGCCTCTTCGCCCTTCTGGCTTTTATATTCGGCAAGAATCGGCACGAACGCCTGGGAAAACGCCCCCTCGGCAAAGATTCGCCGCAGCAGATTGGGCAATTTGAAGGCGATAAAGAAGGCGTCAGTCGCCATTCCTGCGCCAAATGTGCGCGCGATGAGGGTGTCTCGGACAAATCCCAGAATCCGGGAAAGCATCGTGATAGAGCTGACGGCGGCCAACGATTTGAGCAGATTCATGGAAAGAGTTTGTGCCTGTCGATAAACAGCAGGCGAACTACGCGCCTACTTGTGCGATACTCCGCGCCGCAACAGCACAGAGCCAAAGCTCGCGAGTTTACAGGTCACACG
The DNA here is from genome assembly GCF_000282295.1 of Pseudomonas sp. GM33. NCBI lineage: Bacteria > Pseudomonadati > Pseudomonadota > Gammaproteobacteria > Pseudomonadales > Pseudomonadaceae > Pseudomonas > Pseudomonas sp. GM33. Next base: position 37,089 of record NZ_AKJO01000021.1, on the reverse strand, counting down.
CCGGAAAGAAATATCCCGTCGCACCACGCCTACCACTTAGCGGAACGTTTCAAGCGCCCTTGACAAGACTTCAACTCATCGGCATGATTCGCGGCCTATTTTGTTTGCTATTTCCTAAAAAGTCTTTCGAGGAGCTCGACGGTGGCCAACTCACCTTCCGCCAAAAAACGTGCAAAACAGGCTGAGAAGCGTCGCAGCCACAACGCCAGCCTGCGTTCCATGGTTCGTACCTACATCAAGAATGTAGTTAAGGCCATCGACGCAAAAGACGCTGCCAAAGCTCAAGCCGCTTACGTTCTGGCTGTGCCAGTTATCGACCGTATGGCCGATAAAGGCATCATCCACAAGAACAAGGCCGCTCGTCATAAGAGCCGCCTGAATGGCCACGTCAAGGCCCTGAACGTTGCCGCTGCTGCCTAAGCGACACGCTCATTAAAAAACCGACCTCAGGGTCGGTTTTTTAATGCCTGTGATTTAGCAGGCACCGCAAAAAAATGTGGGAACGGGCTTGCTCGCGAATGCGCACTTTCAGCCACCTCAATGCTGAATGTTAAATCGCATTCGCGAGCAAGCCCGCTCCCACAGTTTGTTTTGCGTCAGATTATTGGGCGTGCGCCCACGGCAGAATCGGAATCGCCGTCACCGCATTCTGCGGACTACCCTCGATCAAGCGATCGCTGTACACCAGATACACCAGCGTATTGCGCTTTTTGTCGAGAAAGCGCACCACCTGCATGGTCTTGAACACCAGGGACGTGCGCTCCTTGAATACCTCATCGCCATCCTTGAGCTCCCCCTTGAAGCTGATCGGCCCGACCTGCCGGCAAGCGATGGACGCCTCGGCACGATCTTCGGCTAACCCAAGCCCCCCCTTGACCCCGCCCGTCTTGGCGCGCGACAGATAGCAGGTCACACCCTCGACCTTGGGATCATCAAAGGCCTCGACCACGATCCGGTCATTTGGCCCGACGAACTTGAACACCGTCGACACCTGACCGATTTCCTCGGCCGAAACCAGCAGCGGCATCGCCAACAGCAATCCCAACAATCCTTTTGCCACGCGCATTCGGGTATTCCTTCAGACCAGGATCAGGTTATCGCGGTGAACCAGTTCCGGCTCCGCCATGTAACCCAGCAGACCGACAATCGCCTCGGACGACTGACCGATGATTTTTTGCGCTTCCAGCGCGCTGTAGTTGGCCAGGCCGCGGGCAATCTCACGACCGTCCGGCGCCACGCAAACCACCATCTCGCCGCGACGGAAGCTGCCCTGCACCAATTTGACCCCGACCGGCAGCAAACTCTTGTTGCCCTGGGACAACGCGGTCACCGCGCCGGCATCCAGCACCAGAGTGCCACGGGTTTGCAGATGACCGGCCAGCCACTGCTTGCGTGCCGCCAGCATGCCGCGCTCCGGCGAGAGCAAGGTGCCGATGCGCTCGCCCGCCTTGAGGCGATCCAGGACACGCTCAAGCCGCCCACCGACGATGATGGTGTGAGCACCGGAACGGGCCGCCAGGCGCGCCGCGCGCAGCTTGGTCTGCATGCCACCACGCCCCAGCGCCCCGCCCGTACCGCCCGCCACCGCATCGAGCGCCGGATCATCGGCACGCGCTTCGTAAATCAGCTGGGCATCCGGATTGTTGCGCGGATCGGCGTCGAACATGCCATCGCGATCCGTCAGGATCACCAGCAAGTCAGCCTCGACCAGGTTCGCCACCAGCGCCGCCAGGGTGTCGTTGTCGCCGAAACGGATTTCGTCGGTGACCACGGTGTCATTCTCGTTGATGACCGGAATGACCTTGAGCTCGACCAATGCGCGCAAGGTACTGCGGGCGTTCAGGTAGCGCTTGCGGTCGGACAGGTCGTCGTGGGTCAGGAGAATCTGCGCGGTATGCCGACCATGCTCGGCAAAGCTCGACTCCCAGGCCTGCACCAGCCCCATCTGGCCGATTGCAGCAGCGGCCTGAAGCTCGTGCATCGCACTGGGTCGCGAAGTCCAGCCCAAGCGGCTCATACCGGCCGCCACCGCCCCGGAGGACACCAGCACCAGCTCGACACCCGCCTCATGCAAGGCCACCATCTGCTCAACCCAGACACCCATTGCCGCGCGATCCAGGCCTTTGCCGTCCGCCGTCAGCAAAGCGCTGCCGATCTTCACGACCCAACGCTGCGCACCTGTCACCTTGCTCCGCATCATCTTCAACCTTAGCTTGAGGACAGCGCGACCCAGCGCTGCCCGTGACGTTATTCGTGGCTATTTGCGACCAACGATTTACAGATACTAAAACGCCGCTCGATTGAGCGGCGCTTAAGTTTATCGCAACGAATCAGTCACGCACGTAAATGATTTCCGGACCGTCTTCGTCATCCACATCTTCTTCGTCCCAATCATCGTCGCCGATGTCGTGGACCGACTTCACGCCGCTGCGACGCAGTGCACGCTGATCGTCCAGCGCCTGCAACTGGGCACGAGCTTCATCTTCGATGCGCTGATCGAGCTCGGCCAGTTCTTCCTTGTAGGCAGGATCGTTGGCCAGGCGATCGGCACGATCTTCCAGGTAACGCATGATGTCGTGGCACAGGCGCTCGGTGTTCTGCTTGGCAATTGCCGAGATCACGTAGACCGGACCGGTCCACTCCAGGCGATCGACGATCTCCTTGACGCGGGCATCGTGCTCCTCATCAAGAATCTGGTCGCACTTGTTCAGGATCAACCAGCGATCACGCTCCGCCAGGGACGGGCTGAACTTGGTCAGCTCGCTGACAATGACTTCAGCGGCGTCCGGGGCACTGGTTTCATCCAGCGGCGCCATGTCGACGAGATGCAACAGCAGGCGAGTACGCGACAAGTGCTTGAGGAAGCGAATCCCCAGGCCCGCGCCATCGGAAGCACCCTCGATCAGACCCGGAATGTCCGCAACCACGAAGCTCTTCCAGCGATCGACACTGACCACACCCAGGTTCGGCACCAGCGTGGTGAACGGATAGTCGGCGACTTTCGGCTTGGCGGCCGACACCGAACGAATAAAGGTACTTTTGCCAGCATTCGGCAAGCCCAGCAGACCCACGTCCGCCAGTACTTTCATTTCCAGCTTCAGGTCACGCTGCTCGCCCGGCTTGCCTGGCGTAGTCTGGCGTGGCGCACGGTTGGTACTGGATTTGAAACGGGTGTTGCCCAAGCCGTGCCAGCCGCCGTGTGCCACCAACAACTTCTGGCCAGCCTTGGTCAGGTCGCCGATCACTTCCTGAGTGGCAGAGTCGATCACCGTGGTACCAACAGGCACACGCAGGATCAGATCTTCGCCCTTCTTGCCGGTGCAGTCGGTGCTGCCGCCGTTGGAACCACGCTCGGCATCGAAGTGCCGGGTGTAACGGTAGTCCACCAGGGTGTTGAGGTTTTCGTCGGCCATCATGTAGATGGAACCGCCGTCACCACCATCACCACCGTTCGGACCGCCGTTTTCGATGAACTTTTCGCGACGGAAACTCATGCAGCCATTGCCGCCGTCACCGGCCTTTACTCGAATCGATACTTCATCAACAAACTTCATAACAAACGCCTCTCGCCATACGGACGAGCCGAAAAACAATCAAGACATAAGACTCTTGCAAAAATGAGCGCAGCGACCCCAAACCACGACACCTACATCGTACGCCGACAGCCCATACAAACAGCTTTGCAAGAGACTCACCCCACAAACGAAAAAGCCCCGTCGCGAGACAGGGCTTTTCCAGCGATCGCGCAATTAAGCTGCGACTACGCTCACGTAACGACGACCGAAGGCGCCTTTTACTTCGAACTTGATCACGCCTTCGACTTTAGCGAAGAGGGTGTGATCTTTACCCATGCCAACGCCGTAGCCAGCGTGGAATTGGGTACCGCGCTGACGCACGATGATGTTGCCTGCTTTGATAGCCTGGCCGCCATACATCTTCACGCCAAGGCGTTTGGCTTCTGAGTCGCGACCGTTACGGGTACTACCACCAGCTTTTTTGTGTGCCATGAGTTCAATTCTCCTAGTGAGGAATTAGGCTGAAATTAAGCCTGAATACCGGTGATTTTGATCTCGGTGTACCACTGGCGGTGGCCCATACGCTTCATGTGGTGCTTACGGCGACGGAACTTGATGATGCGGACTTTATCGTGACGACCTTGGGAGATCACTTCAGCCACAACGGTAGCGCCAGCAACAACTGGAGCGCCGATATTCACGTCGTCACCGTTGGCAACCAACAGAACGCGATCAAAGGTAACGGATTCGCCGGTAGCGATTTCCAGTTTTTCGATCTTCAGGTATTCACCTGGGGCGACTTTGTACTGCTTGCCGCCAGTAACGATTACTGCATAAGACATGGTATTTCTCCGATAATCCTGCTCACCCAGCTCTTTATAAGAAGAGGTATTGGCTGGCATGGCTGCATGGGGCTGGAAGGCCCGCTTGCAATTGCGTAAGGCAGGTGCTGCCCAGGAAGTTCAGGGTGCGCGATTGTACGCAAGCCACGCCAGCCTTGCAAGGGGCCGTCCATCGCGCCTTGACACCTGCTGGCGTGGGTCCTAGCATGCCGCGCAACCCTTCTGGAGCGACTGTCGCTGATGCAACCCCAAGCTTTCTACCGCGCGGTGGCGGACGATTTTAGCGCCGTCGACGGCATCATCAAGAAGCAGCTGACTTCGCGCGTGCCGCTTGTATCGAAAATCGGCGATTACATCACCTCGGCCGGCGGCAAACGCCTGCGTCCTTTATTGGTGCTGCTGTGCGGCAAGGCCTTGGGCCGTGAAGGCGACGAACTGCGCCTGTTGGCCGCCACCATCGAGTTCCTGCACACCGCCACCCTCCTGCATGACGACGTGGTTGACATGTCCGGCATGCGTCGTGGCCGCTCGACCGCCAACGCCATGTGGGGCAACGCGCCAAGCGTGCTGGTCGGTGACTTCCTGTATTCGCGCTCCTTCGAAATGATGGTCGAACTGGGTTCCATGCCAGTGATGAAGATCCTTTCGCAAGCCACGCGCATCATCGCCGAAGGCGAAGTGTTGCAGCTGTCGAAGGTGCGTGACGCCAGCACCACCGAAGAAACCTACATGGAAGTCATCCGCGGCAAGACCGCGATGCTCTTCGAAGCCTCGACCCACAGTGCCGCCGCCCTCTGCGAAGCCACGCCGGAACAGGCCGAAGCCCTGCGTACATTCGGCGATCACCTGGGGGTGGCCTTCCAGCTGGTCGACGACCTGCTTGACTACAAAGGCGACGCCGAGACCCTGGGCAAGAACGTCGGTGACGATCTGGCCGAAGGCAAGCCGACCCTGCCGCTGATCTACACCATGCGCGAAGGTACGCCGGAACAGGCCGCCCTGGTGCGCAAGGCGATCCAGAAAGGCGGAATCGAAGATCTGGAAAGCATCCGCGAAGCCGTGGAAGCCTCGGGTTCGCTGGAGTACACCGCGCAACTGGCCCGCGATTATGTGGCCCGCGCGATCAAGTGCCTCGAAGCGCTGCCCGCCAGCGAATACCGCGATGCGCTGGTTGAACTGAGTGAGTTCGCGGTAGCCCGTACGCACTGACAATACTGCAAAACCCTGTGGGAGCGAGCTTGCTCGCGATTAGGCACTTACATTCAACATTGTTGTTGACTGAAAGGACGCCATCGCGAGCAAGCTCGCTCCCACAGGTATGTTCCCCACAGGTTTTCCTGCGCCGTGTCCTCTTCCGTCAAAAACCCTATACAATGTGCGCTTTTTAGCGATCCTGAATCCAAGGAGCCTTAGTGAGCACGCTGCCACCCTGCCCAAAATGCAATTCCGAATACACCTACGAAGACGGCACCCAACTGATCTGCCCCGAGTGCGCCCACGAATGGTCCGCCAGCGGTGAAGCCGAAGCGGCGTCCGATGACACAGTGAAAAAGGATTCGGTCGGCAATGTCCTGCAGGACGGCGATACCATCACCGTGATCAAGGACCTCAAGGTCAAGGGTACGTCCCTGGTGGTCAAGGTCGGCACCAAGGTCAAGAACATCCGCCTGTGCGATGGCGATCACGACATCGATTGCAAGATCGACGGCATCGGCCCGATGAAACTCAAGTCCGAATTCGTCAGAAAAGTCTGAGCCTGCTGTTATCCATCCCGCGCCCGGCACGGGATGGAACTCCCTCCCCCGCTTCACCCGGTAAATCCCCGCAATAGCCAGACGCCAGTCCTTTTGACCTGAAGCAATCTTTACCCAGGAAAAAGCGCAAACCGCCAATAGGCCCTTGCTATTTATTGAATAGGAATTATTCTCATAAAACCCTCAGTGGAGATGAGAATATGACTTATTTGATCGATGCCTGGCTGGACCGCCCACACCCTTACCTCAGGATCCTGCATCGGGAAACCGGGGAAGTCTGTGCCGTACTGGAAGAAGAAGCCTTGAACGAGCTGCAGGACCAGGGTGACCTGGACGTCAGCGGCCTGAGCTCAAGCGAGCCGGTGGTGCTCAAGGAACTGGTGCGCAATCTGTTTCTGTTCTGCTATGCTCGGGCGTTGCGCCCGCACAGTGAACTGCACCACAAGATCGAACTATGAATCACCGTAAAAAACTGTGGGAGCGAGCTTGCTCGCGATAGCGGATGTTCCATCACAGATACATTGACTGACACACCGCCATCGCGAGCAAGCTAGCTCCCACATTAGCCCGACGCCATATCGGGCCAGGTCTTACAGAACGTCAAGCAGCTCGACGTCGAACACCAGTACGCTGTGCGGCGGGATGCCGCCAACGCCTTGAGCGCCGTAAGCCAGTTCGCTCGGCACGTACAGGCGCCATTTGCTGCCGGCGTTCATCAGTTGCAGGGCTTCGGTCCAGCCGGCGATCACGCCACCAACCGGGAATTCTGCAGGCTGGCCGCGCTCGTAGGAGCTGTCGAACACAGTGCCGTCGATCAGGGTGCCGTGGTAATGAGTACGCACGGTGTCTTCACGGGATGGCTTGGCGCCTTCGCCAGCGGTCAGAACTTCGAACTGCAGGCCGGAAGCCAGAGTGGTGATGCCTTCACGCTTGGCGTTTTCAGCCAGGAAAGCCAGGCCCTCGCCAGCGGCCGCTTCAGCCTTGGCTGCAGCTTCGGCCTGCATGATTTCACGGATGACCTTGAAGCTGGCGGACATTTCTTCCTGACCCACACGGCTTGGCTTGCCGGCGAATGCATCGGTCAGACCTGCCAGGATCGCGTCGAGGCTGACACCCGGTGGCGGGTTGTCACGCAGTTGGTCGCCCAGCTGACGGCCAATACCGTAGCTGACGCGGGTTTCGTCGGTGGACAGATTTACTTCGGACATGACACTGCTCCGCTGTGCGGACGGCCTGGAACTTGCCGTGCGTGCACAGCGCGTCCCGGAGCGCCCGGAACCAAAAGGGCCAGCAGACTAGCACAGATGACATGCCATTGATGAGGGACGTCAGGCGATCGGCACCTTCAGCGTATCCTGCACATCGGCAACCAGCCCGCACATTTCGTCATGCACGACAGTGTGCACAAGGTTGAAGTGCAGCTTCGGAAAGGAGCGCAGCACATCACGGGCATGCTCCACCGAACGCAGGCTCATCGTGTGCCCGTGCATATCGTTCAAGGGATACGCCGCGCCATGCATTCGTGCTTCCAGCAGGTAGATGCCACCTTCCATGGAGATCAGGTTCAGCTCATCGACCTTCCCGGCGACGGCATAGGCATTCAACTCTTGCAGGTTCATGTACGCACCTCACGCAATGGCGAGCCAACATACTTACAGGGATAGGCTTCGGTGCATCAAAGCACAAGCCACTAGCCGGACCGTTTGTCTGTTATCGCGAGAGGTTGTGGCGAGCGAGCTTGCTCGCGCCGGGCAGCGCAGCAGCCTCAAAAAAAGCGGGATCGCTTCGCAATCCAGCGGGAGCAAGCTCCCTCGCCACAAGGGAGCCTGACCGGATCAGTGCTTGGTGACTTTATCCAGGTAACCCATGGCGAATGCCGAGACCACGAAGGTCATGTGGATGATCACATACCACTGCAGATGCTCGGGGTCGACGTTCTTGGCGTCCATGAAGATGCGCAGCAGGTGAATGGACGAGATTGCCACGATCGACGCGGCCACCTTCATCTTCAGTGACGAAGAGTCCATGGTGCCGAGCCAGTTGAGCTTTTCCTTGCTGTCGTCGATGTCCAGTTGCGAGACGAAGTTCTCGTAGCCGGAAATCATCACCATCACCAGCAAACCGCCCACCAGCGCCATGTCGATCAATGACAGCAGCACAAGGATCAAGTCCGATTCGGCCATCGAGAACACGTTCGGGATGACGTGGAAGACTTCCTGGAAGAATTTCAGTGCCAGCGCCAACAGCCCGAGGGACAGGCCGAAATAGATCGGCGCCAGCAGCCAGCGCGAGGCGTACATTGCATTTTCGATAAAGCGTTCCATTGAATCTCACATGTGGACTGTAAATGGCGGCGAGTATATCAGTCGCCTGCCCCTATCCAGAAGCTGCCAGAAAACGTCGAAAAATCCGCCACCTGCGCCTGTGTATCAAGGTTTTTCTGCTAGTGTCCAAATCATTGAACGCTCAGTGATATTGGACAGGAAGACTGGAAATGGATGTGCGATTGCCTTTGACGAGTGCCGGAATTTGCCTGGCACTGCTGCTAAGTGGCTGCTCACCCAGCGATGAAAAACGCCAGGTCAGCCTCGAAGAAAAAACCGCGCAGTTCGAAAAGTCGCTGGACGCCATCCAGGATCCGAAGCTCAAGGACGCCGTGTCGGAGCTGGGCGGTTCACTGCTGCTGCTCGAGCGCGCGCAACTCAAGCTCGACAGCAAACCGGTGGAAACCGAATACGGCGAAGACGCCCTTGCCATGCTCAAGCACTACCCGACCCCGCAAGCCCTGGTCGACACCTACATCAACGGGTTGTTTGTGCTGCAAAAAGATTCCAGTTCCGACTACCTGACCGATCTGCAACCGGTGTTTCCCTTCACGTTCAGCGTTCCTGCCGCGTTTTTGTTTCCCCACGGCCTGGAATGGCAGTCCGTCACCCTGAGCAATAAACGGGTCATTGCCTTCCAGCCGGAATGGTCGGAAACCGACCCTGGCATTCAACTCAGTCCATCGAGTTCCAACCTGACCAACCCCGATGACCTGACCGTGGCCTACCCCTTCATCGAAGGCCTCGACATCGACAAAAAAAAGCAGCCGCAGCCGGTGAGCCTGCAGGGTAAGGTCGAAGTCATCGCGCCCCGCCGGCTCTACAGTTTCGACCTGACAAAAAAGGACATCGGCCAGACCCGCACCAATGACAACCTGAGCGTCACCTTGCTCACACTGACGAACAACTACGCGGAAATCGAATACAACAACAGTGCGCCGCTGGCGCCTGAAGTCAGTGAAACACCACTGAACCCGTTGATCGTCCAGGCCAGGGACAGCACCGGGCAATACATCACGCGCGCAGGCTCGATCAACGAAACCGCGGCACAAATTGCCTTCTATCGGCAGCAACTGGCCAAGATGCAGCAACAAAAGAGCTGGAGCGAGACGCTGGAAAAGCAACTCGACGAAGAACAACGCGCCTTTGAGAAACGGCAGACCCGACGCTATTCGAAGGTGTATTTCAACGGGACGATCGAAACCCTCGAAGTCAGCATGCTGGATTTTTCCGCCGCCACGGTCACTCGCAAGGACCTCGATCTGCCGGTCCGGCGCTTCGATGCCGAGACCCCGGACAAGGGCATTCAGCCCTTGAACCTGCCCGTGGTGGTCTATGACGACCAGGCGGCCACCTGGCTGAAAGGGGCAACGCTGAGCGAGGATCAACTGAAAAAGAACGTCAGCATCAGCCAGTCGGTCGACGACCCCAGCGCTGCTCGAATCGAATTCACCCATTTGCGCAGCTTCAACGATGAACTGCTGGGCACATCGCTCAACCCCGGTGAAAGCCCGGTGAGTTTCTTTACCGAAGACACGCGTGGCAAACGCGACGAACCGATCGAGCTGCCACCCGAGGCCTACCAGATCGATCCACTGCGCGGCACCATCACCTACGATCTGAATCTGTTTCCGGAAACGCCGGCCTATGCAGTAGGCTCGATGCCACTGTTCCTGGCCACGATCGAGCAAAAAACCGTCGATGCCCGTAAACTGCCCAAAGGCCTTGAACTCAAGGACAATGCGCTGGTGGTGAATCTGAAGGCATTTCCCGCCCAGGACTGGCGCTTTTTCGCCAAGGACGACAGCGGCAATTACTTGAAGGAGATTCTATCGGTCAGCCATGGCGCGAGCGCACAAGGCCGGGCGCAATTTGCCGTGCATTACTTCTACGGGCAGCCTACGCGCCTGGAAACCTATCAGCGCACTGACCTCGCCACCGTGCAATATGGTTTCGAGGTCAAACTCGACAAGGCCGATATGACACGCCTTGATCAATAGTGCGACTCAGTGCTCAGGGTGAAACTCGAAGCCGCCCAGGTTACGGCAGCGACCACCGTTGATTTCCCGCAATTGGGCTTGCAGGTGCAGGCACCAGATTTGCGGATCGTCGGCCAACTCGTAGCCGTGCAAGGTCAGGCTTTCAACGATGGTGTCGAGGATTGATTCAGCAGCGATCGGGCCATGAAACGGGCCTTGGGCCTTGATGGCCGAAGGTTGTTCACCGGCCATTCCGGCGGCGAACAGCAGAGTCCACATGCCCGTGTCTCCCGCCAACGGACGGATGGCACACTCGATACGGGTCACAAGGCCCAGGCATTGACGGGTGAGGCAGAGGTTGCGCGACATGGCGGCGACCCTCGGTAGATCCGGTATTCAGCCCCCATGTGAAGGCTGTTTCGATCCTGTGATTACTGTCGATATCCTTGAGCAGAGAATAGAAGAAAAGTCTGGCTTGCAGGCCGAGGCAAGACCGAAAGGCGCCGAATGGTCATAGTGTGAATATTGACGTCATTTCGACGGCGCCCTCCGGTGTTCACACAAACAAATGTGGAAGCGGGCTTGCTCGCGAAGGCGACTTTTCATTCAACATTTATGTTGGCTGATAGGCCGCCTTCGCGAGCAAGCCCGCTCCCACATGGGTCGTTGCATCACGCAGGCTTGGTTTCCGCCAATGCCTCCTGCGCCAACTCCTTCTCGGCTTCCTTGAGATCATCCTCGCTGATCATTTCCGCGATAACCCGCAAGCGTTCCACGACCCGCGCGTTCACGCTGCCTTCAGGGAACTCGCCATTTTCGTCCGGTTCACCGGCCGGCTCGCCGACCAGCAAACTCAAGGCTTCGTCGGCCTGACGGACCGCATAGACATGGAACTGCCCCGCACGCACCGCCGCCAGCACCTTCTCGTCGAGCATCAGCGTGGCAACGTTGGCGTGCGGAATGATTGCCCCCTGCTCGCCAGTCAACCCGCGGGCTTCGCACAGACGGAAGAAGCCCTCGATCTTCTCGTTGACCCCACCCACCGCCTGCACTTCGCCGAACTGGTTGATCGAACCGGTGATGGCAAAGCACTGTTTGAGCGGGGTTTTCGACAAGGCCGAGATCAGGGTGCAGGCCTCGCCCAGGGACGCGCTGTCGCCATCGACATAACCGTAGGATTGCTCCAGGGCGATGCTTGCGGAAATCGCCAGCGGGAATTCCTGGGCGTAACGACTGCCCAGATACCCCGTGAGGATCATCACGCCCTTGGAGTGGATCGGCTGGCCGAGGTTGACTTCGCGCTCGATGTCGACAATACCACTGCCACCCGGGTACACCGTGGCGGAAATCCGCGCCGGCACACCGAAAGCCGAGTCGCCGACCTCCAGCACGGTCAAGCCGTTGCACTTGCCGACTGCTGCGCCATCGGTGTCGATCAGGATGATCCCGGCCAGCATGTCGTCGAGAATCCGTGCCGAAACCCGCCCGGTTCGCGTGGCCTTGGCCTTGAGTGCCCGTTCGATGTGCCCGGCGTCGGTCATTTCATCACCGGCCAGGTGGCGGATGAAATCGGCCTCGCTGACCAGCTGGAACAAGTCACCGATACGCGCCGACAAGCGCCCCTGGTGCTCGGCCAGGCGGGCGCTGTAAGTCGCCAGACGCGCCACCGCATCGGCGGTCAGCGGTGCCATGCCTTCTTCGGAAGTACGGGTTTTGAGCAACTGGGCGAACTGCTCCAGGCTCTCGTCGACCATCGGGATGTCCTCGTCGAAATCCACCAGGACGCGGAACATCTCCTGGAAGTCCGGATCGAGGTCCTGCAGCGTGTAATACAGCTGACGGGCACCGATGATGACGACTTTGACCTGCAGCGGAATGTGTTGCGGTGTCAGGGTCACGGTGGCCAGACGACCCAGCTCGCCCAGCGGTGATTCCATTTTCAGCTTGCGCGATTGCAGGGCGCGTTTCAGCGCGTCCCACACGAATGGCTCGCTGAGCATTTTGTCCGCTTCAAGGATCAGGAAACCACCGTTGGCCCGGTGCAAGGCCCCCGGCCGCAGTTGGCGGTAGGTGGTGTACAGCGCGCCCTGGTCGGTGCTGTACTCGATACGACCGAAGAGGTTTTCGTAGGTCGGGTGCGGCTCGAACACCACCGGCGCACCGCCGCTGGCCGAGTGACCGACCACCAGGCTCGGCGCGTATTGTTCTTCCAGCAACTTGCGGGCGACTGCGTCGGTCTTGCTGTCGTCCACCAGTTGCTCGACCACGGTCTTGAGCAAATACACCTGCATGGCTTGCAGATAGCCGCAAACCGCCGCGTTCTCGGCGTACTTCTCCGACAATGGCGACAACAAGGGCTGCAAGGCCAGAGTGATGGTTTCTTCGTTCAGATGACGCAACTGGTTGCTCGACTCACGCTTCCATTGCGGCAGGCTGGCGAGCTCTTCGTTGAGGCGCTCCTCCAGGGCCGAAATATCTTCGTGAAAGCGCTCGCGCTCGGCTTCCGGCAACTGGGCGAACTCAGCTTCGTCCAACGCCTTGCCATCGCCCATCGGGGTGAAGGCGATATTGCTGGCGTCGCGGTAGAGCGCGACGTCTTTCTCCAGCGCCAGACGCTCGATGACGTCCAGAGCCTTGTCGTAGCGCTGGTTGAAGGCGCGGTCGATGCCACTTTTTTTCTGTTGGTAGGACGGATGCTCGAAGACAGCCGGAAACGTCGCCAGCAGGTTGTCGATCAAGCCGTTGATGTCACCGATGAAGGCTCCGGCGGTGCCCGAAGGCAGTTCCAGTGCGCGCGGCTCGCGCGGCTCATCGAAATTGTTGACGTAGACCCAGTCCGCCGGAGTCTGCAGGCGCTTGCCTTCGGCCTTGAGGTAGCGTTTGACGAACGAGAACCGGCCAGTCCCGGGTTCGCCCATGACGAATACGTTGTAACCGGGGCGTGGCATGGCCACGCCGAACTGCAAGGCTTCGACCGCACGTTCCTGGCCAAGCACACCGCGAAAGGGCTCCAGATCATTGGTGGTAGAGAAGCTGAACTGTTCAGCGGAAAACGGACGGGTCAGCGCTTCGGGCGCTAGACGCAAGCTGGCAGCAACAGGATCAGGCATCGGGCTTCCTTAACAATCAGGCGGGGCAGATGGCAGCATTCTGGCGCTGCCCATGCCCGACTGGCAAGGAGCGCCGCAGGCCAAAGCATAGACAAGCCGAAACCCCGACGTAGAGCCGCGCCAAATCACTGTTTGCGACGATTGTTTTTGCAAAAAATCACGGAACCCCGCGATCGTGCCTAAACTCCAAACTGCGCGGCTGGACTAATGACCGGCCCACTGGCACCAGACGGGCCAGAACCCCCTGTCAAATTGGTATGCACATAAAGAGAACAAAGCTATGAAACGGATTCTTCTTGGTACTCTCTTCACCGCTGTATCCATCAACGCCATGGCTCAGGCGCCAGGCGGCCCGGATTGCGGTTGGGGCAACATGCTGTTCGAAGGCCAGCGTGGTACTCCGGCTCACTTCCTGGCATCCACCACCAACGGCACTTCCGGCAACGCAACCTTCGGCATGACATCCGGCACCAACGGTTGCGCAACCAACGCGTCGCTGACCTACGGCGGCAAATCCTGGTTTGCCATGAACGGCATGATGAACGAGCTGTCTGAAGACATGGCCAAGGGTCAGGGCGAAGCGCTGACCACCTATGCCGTGGTACTGGGCGTAGCGCCGGAAGACCGTGCGCACTTCGCCGCTGTCACTCACGAGCACTTCCAGCAGATCTTCAGCAAGGCTGACGTGACGGCTGAAGATGTGCATACCAACACCCTGGCCGTGCTCAAGGCCGACCCTCGTCTGGCCAAGTACGCAACTCAAGCTTAAGCTCGACCCGCCCCGCTTCTTTCGGGAAGCGGGTTTTATTTTTTGGACCTGCCCCTCTTTGGGAGCGTCGGTAAGTCAACACGCAAAACCTGTGGGAGCGGGCTTGCTCGCGAATGCGGTGTATCAATTGACGATGATGTTGACTGACCCACCGCTTTCGCGAGCAAGCCCGCTCCCACATGGAATGGGTTTGACTGACTGGCACTATCCTGGTCGGGGCTCAGTTTCTATCGATTAAGTTGCCATCTATGTTCAAACGCCTTGCCTGGCTGGCGCTGTGTGTCTGCGCCCCACTGTCCGCCGCGCCTCACATCGATCCACAACGCTTGCAGCAACTGGCCAACGACCCTTTCTGGATATCCCTGGGCCATTACGAAACCGCCAAGCTCGGCGGCTGGCGCAGCTATGTCAGCGACCGAAAATTCTTCCTCGCCGCCGATGGCAATGAACATCCGGACCATGAACTGGCGGCGACTGTACAAGCCTTGTATGCCCCGGCCAGTGCCGGTGAACAGCACGCGCAATGCGTCTACCCGGCCCGCACCCGCTGGCTCAAGGAACAACTCGACCTGAGCGGTCTGCCAACGCCGGACTGCGCAGCGTTCAAACAATGGTTCAAGGACGTCTCGCCCGACAGCGCGGTGATGATCTTCCCGGCAGCTTACCTGAACAGCCCATCCTCGATGTTCGGCCATACCCTGCTGCGCATCGACCAGGCTGAAGTGAAGAGCGACAAGACTTCGCTGCTCAGTTACGCGATCAACTTCGGCGCCTACATCGAGGGCTCGGACAACAGCATCATCTATGCCTGGAAAGGCCTGATGGGCGGTTATCCCGGCCTGTTCGCGATGGTGCCCTATCAGGAAAAGCTCTCGGAATACCGCAGCCTGGAAAACCGCGACCTGTGGGAATACCGCCTTAACCTGACCCCACAGGAAACCGCGCGCATGGTCGAGCACGTCTGGGAGCTGAAACAGATCAAATTCGACTATTTCTTCTTCGACGAAAACTGCTCATACCGCTTACTGGAACTGCTGCAAGTGGCTCGCCCGGGCCTGCGCCTGACCGAGCAATTCCCGCTCACGGCCATCCCCACCGACACCGTCAAGGCCGTGAAAGCGGCCGGGCTGGTGGAATCGATCCAGTATCGCCCGTCCCGAGAGCGCGAGTTGCTCAGTCGCGCCGAGCCGTTGAACCCTGAAGAGCAGCAATGGGTGCTGAAAGTCAGCGCCGACCAGAATCAATTGCAGGATCCGACATTCAAGGCTCAGCCCCGCGACCGCCAGGCGCTGATCATCGATGCCGCCTACCGCCTGGAGCGCTATCGCGCCAACGGCCAGGAACGCGATCCGGCCCGCGCCCAGCGCAGCTTCGAACTGCTGCGGGCGATCAACCAGAATCCCGCGCCGGAACTGACTATCCCGCAACCCGGCTTGCCTGAAGACGGTCACGAGTCGCGCACCTGGCAGCTCGGTCTCGGCACCCGTGGAGACAAGGCCTTTGGCGAGTACGGCTTGCGCATGGCTTATCACGACCTCAACGACAACAGCGAAAGCTTTCCCCTTGGCGCGCAGATCGAGATCCTGCAATTGAAACTGCGCCAGTACGAAGGCAATGACTGGCAGGTGCAGCAACTGGACCTGGCAACCATTCGCTCCCTGACCCCGCGTAACGAATTGCTGCAACCGCTGTCATGGCAAGTCACAGGTGGCCTGGAACGGGTGCCGGGCAAGCACGATGACCAAACCCTGGTCAGCCATGTCAACGGCGGTGGTGGTGGAACCTGGCAACTGAGCGAGGACCTGCTCGGATTTGTCCTGGGCACTGTGCGTGTCGAGCACAACAACGACTTCGCCGAATTCATCGCGCCGGCCGCCGGTTTCAACAGTGGGGTGCTGTGGAAAAACCCGCTGGGCAATCTAAGCCTCGAAGCCAAGGGCGATTACTTCACCAATGGTGAAGTGCGCCGCAGCCTGAGCTTGAATCAGCAATGGGAAATCTCCCGCAATCTCGGACTGCGCTTGAGCGCCCAACGGGAGTTCAGCCATCTGGCGTCGGCCGAGAACGAAGTGATGCTTGAGGTAAAGTGGTATCACTACTGACCCGAACGCACCGCCAATCCCTGTGGGAGCGGGCTTGCTCGCGAATACGGTCTGCCATTCAAAATTAATGCTGACTGATTCACCGCATTCGCGAGCAAGCCCGCTCCCACAGGGGGGCTATGTGGCGTTCGACAAAAAGCATACGCAGCTTTCACAAACACCCGACGAATCCACCTCTAGACTTTCCCTATCAGCCGCGTATCGGCCTTGGAGAGTGAAATGTGGCGGCGTGCAGGATGGTTGGCTGTGTTGTTACTGATCGCAGGTTGCCAGTCAACCCACGATGACCTGCTCGCCAAAGGTTACCCGCCCGCCTTCGCCGATGGCTTCGATGACGGTTGCAGCAGTGGCCGGCAGGCCGCCGGGGCGATCACTGGCGAGTTCCGCAAGAACGTCCCGCGCTACCTCAAGGATCCGTTGTACGCCGAAGGCTGGAGCGATGGTTTTCGCCAGTGCCAGGCCATGCGGGATAACCAGGACAGCGGGGATGGGCGCAATAGTCATCTGCAAGAGCGCGACAAAGCCTGGCAACAACAGAAAGACCAGGACGCTGCCCGGGCCTATCACTCGCCGTAAGTCGCTTTCAGACATCCAGTGAAACCAAATGCCTGCGACCATGGCCCAAATCCTATATCGGGAGATTTTCATGAGCCGTGCCTTCGTCAATGAAGATAACGCCGCCGCGCAAGCCGATCAGCCAGTCGAACGGCAGGTTAGCGCGCAGCCCAATTACGTCACGCCGCAAGGCCTGAGCCTGTTGCAGGGTAAAGTCGCCGAACTGCAAAGCCTGCACGCCGAACAATCGGCAAAAGGCGAGCAGGCCGACAAGCAGCGCCTGGCGGATCTCGAACGAGATTTGCGTTACTTCAAGCAGCGTCTGGGCAGCGCTCAGGTGGTACCCGCCGCGACGTCGACCGAGAAAGTGCAGATCGGCAGTTGGGTGACCTACGCCGATGAACACGCCACCGAACGCCGGGTACAACTGGTGGGCGAAGATCAGGCCGATGCCGCCCATGGTCTGATCAATTGGGGTTCACCGCTGGGCCGGGCACTGCTCGGTGCACGACTCAACGATGAAGTGCTGTGGCAGCGCCCGGCCGGGGATCAACTGATTGAAGTGATCCGTATCGAGCCGACTTAGACCACACCCTGGGCCAGCATGGCATCGGCAACTTTGACGAAGCCGGCGATGTTCGCGCCCTTGACGTAGTTGACCCGACCATTCTCTTCGCCGTAATGCACGCAGGCGTGGTGGATCGACTGCATGATCGCATGCAGCTTGCTGTCCACTTCGCCACCGGTCCACGCCAGGCGCATGGCGTTCTGCGACATCTCCAACCCGCTCACCGCCACGCCACCGGCATTGGACGCCTTGCCCGGCGCGAACAGAATGTCGGCCTCGATAAACAGGTCCACCGCCTCCAGGGTGGTCGGCATGTTCGCGCCCTCGGCCACACAGATGCAGCCATTGCGCAGCAAGGTGCGAGCGGCTTCGGCATCCAGTTCGTTTTGCGTCGCGCACGGCAGCGCGATATCGCAGCTCAGGTTCCACGGAAGCTCACCGGCGCGGAACTCCAGGCCAAAACGGCCGGCCAGCTCACGGATGCGGCCGCGTTGTACATTTTTCAGTTCCAGCACCGCCAGCCATTGCTCCTCGGTCAAACCGCTTTCGCAATACAGCGTGCCTTCGGAGTCGGACAGCGAAATCACTTTGCCACCCAGGTCCATGACCTTGCGCGCCGCATATTGCGCGACGTTGCCGGAGCCGGAGATCGCTACGCGTTTACCTTCCACGGCCAGGCCGCGGCGCTTGAGCATTTCTTCGGCGAAGTACACACAACCGAAGCCGGTGGCTTCCGGACGGATCAGGCTGCCGCCGTAGCTTGGACCTTTGCCGGTCAACACGCTGGTGAACTGGTTGCTCAGGCGCTTGTACTGACCGAACAGGTAGCCGATTTCCCGCGCGCCGACACCGATATCCCCGGCCGGCACGTCAACGTCCGCGCCAATGTGGCGGTACAGTTCGCTCATGAAAGCCTGGCAGAAGCGCATGACTTCCGCGTCGCTTTTGCCTTTGGGGTCGAAGTCGGAACCACCCTTGCCGCCGCCCATGGGCAATGAAGTCAGGGAGTTTTTGAAGGTCTGTTCGAAGGCGAGGAATTTCAGGACGCCCATGTTCACCGACGGATGAAAACGCAGGCCACCCTTGTACGGGCCGATCGCGCTGTTCATCTGGATGCGGAACCCGCGATTGACCTGGACCTTGCCCTGGTCGTCGACCCATGACACACGAAACACCACCGCCCGCTCCGGCTCGCAGATGCGCTCCAGGATGCCGGAGGTCAGGTAATGCGGATTGGCTTCAAGAAAGGGCCACAGGGTACGCAGGACTTCTTCGACAGCCTGGTGAAATTCGGGTTGATCCGGATCGCGTTTTTTCAGGCGCGCAAGGAAGGATTCGACGGATTCGATCATGGAAAAAGTCTCGGCAAATTTATTGTCGTTGGAGGAGATTGAGCCGGACTGTAACAAACGATTCGCGCACAAGAACAGAGCAAAATGTCGCATTCATGAAATTAAATGGTGCACAGGATATAAATAAACCCTGTTTTCCAGGTCATTTATGCACCTGAATGGGGAGAGCAACTCAAGTCTTGCACCAATAGTTACATCGCCATCGCTGGCAAGCCAGCTCCCACAAGTTTTGTAGCCGAGCACACATTTTGGGCATTACCCAAACCCTGTGGGAGCTGGCTTGCCAGCGATGAATCCACCTCGGTATCCCTGAAAAAACGCGCAAAAAAAAACGGAGCCCGAAGGCTCCGCTCTTTATGCAACCGACCCGAAATCAGGCCAGTTTCTTGTGCCGTACACGATGCGGCTGGGCAGCCGCTTCGCCGAGGCGTTTTTTACGGTCGGCTTCGTACTCGGTGTAGTTGCCTTCGAAGAACACTGCTTGCGAGTCGTCTTCGTACGCCAGGATGTGCGTCGCGACGCGGTCAAGGAACCACCGGTCGTGGGAGATCACAATGGCGGCGCCCGGGAAGTCCAGCAGGGCTTCTTCCAGGGAACGCAGGGTTTCAACGTCGAGGTCGTTGGACGGTTCGTCGAGCAGCAGGACGTTGCCGCCCTCTTTCAGGGTCAGGGCCAGGTGCAAGCGACCACGCTCACCACCGGACAGGTCCTTGACGAACTTCTGCTGATCGCCGCCCTTGAAGTTGAAGCGACCGACGTAGGTGCGCGACGGGATCTCGTAGTTGCCGATGCGGATCTGGTCGGAACCGTCGGAAATCTGCTGGAACACGGTCTTGCTGCCGTCGAGGTCTTCGCGGCTCTGATCCACGCAAGCCAGTTGCACGGTTTCGCCGACTTCGATGCTGCCAGAATCCGGCGTTTCCTTGCCCATCAGCATGCGGAACAGGGTCGACTTACCGGCACCGTTACCGCCGATCACGCCGACGATGGCGCCTTTAGGCATGGAGAACGACAGGTTGTCGATCAGCACGCGGTCGCCGTAGCCCTTGGTGACGTTCTTGAATTCGATGACCTTGTCGCCCAGGCGTGGACCGGCCGGGATGTAGATCTCGTTGGTTTCGCTGCGCTTCTGGAATTCCTGCGATTGCATTTCCTCGAAGCGCTGCAGACGAGCCTTGGATTTCGACTGGCGGGCCTTGGCGCCTTTGCGCACCCACTCCAGTTCTTCCTTCATGGCTTTTTCGTGGGCCGACTGCTGCTTGGATTCGGCAGCCAGACGATCGGACTTGGCTTCCAGCCAACCCGAATAGTTGCCCTCGTACGGAATGCCTGCGCCGCGGTCGAGTTCCAGAATCCAGCCGGCAACGTTGTCCAGGAAGTAACGGTCGTGCGTGATCGCAACCACGGTACCCGGGAAGTCGTGCAGGAAATGCTCGAGCCATGCAACGGAGTCGGCGTCCAGGTGGTTGGTCGGTTCGTCGAGCAGCAGCATGTCCGGTGCGGACAGCAGCAGACGGCACAGGGCCACACGACGTTTTTCACCACCGGACAGGTGTTCGACCTTGGCATCCCAGGCCGGCAGACGCAACGCATCGGCGGCGACTTCCAGCTGGCGTTCCAGGTTGTGGCCGTCGCTGGCTTGCAGGATGGCTTCGAGCTTGGCCTGTTCGGCGGCCAGTTTGTCGAAATCGGCATCCGGATCGGCGTAGGCCGCGTAGACCTCGTCCAGACGCGCCTGGGCGTCCTTGATCACGCTGACCGCTTCCTCGACCACTTCACGCACGGTCTTGGTCGGATCCAGTTGTGGTTCCTGCGGCAGGTAGCCGATGTTCAGCTCCGGCATCGGACGGGCTTCGCCCTCGAACTCGGTGTCAACGCCAGCCATGATTTTCAGCAGCGTGGACTTACCCGAACCGTTGAGGCCGAGTACACCGATCTTGGCGCCGGGGAAGAACGACAGAGAAATGTTTTTCAGGATTTCCCGCTTCGGCGGAACAACTTTGCCCAGCCGATGCATGGTGAATACGTATTGAGCCATGGAGAACCTAGGGTCAGTGACTGATGAATGATTGGAGCGCAGGCAATGCCCGGCCAGACCGTGCGCGTCGTCCGTAAGAGGCGACGCTGAAAAAGCCTGAGTCTAGGAGCTGGAACGCTCCCGCGTAACCGGCAAAGCTACCTTAATGACCGATGGCAGTCCAGCCGACGGGCTGAGGCTGGCACTTCGCCACAACTCAAGGCATGCTAGCCGCCCTTCGGGCGTCCGGCTTATAGTGCACGTCGCGCCAGTCCAGCCAAACCGCAGGATTACAGCTTGTCCAATGTCCCTCCGCCCCTGACTTCCAGTGCGCCGACCACAGCGCCCGGCTCCCCCCTGCGCGGGACCTTGAAGGGCACCTTGGCGACACTTGCATTGTTGCTGCTGGCATTGCTGTTCTGGCAGTTGTTCGATCAGTTGCGCGAAACCCAGAAAAACCAGCGCCAGTACACCATCGACTACACCGCCGATCTGGCCGCTCAGGTCAGCCTGAACATGGCACTCAACGCGCAGATCGCCCTCAACCTGTTGCCCATCGTCGAGCAACCGCAGGATGCCGATGAACTGCAGGCCCTGCTGCGCAAGCTGCAACAGTCGCTGCCGGAACTGCGCAGCCTGGCCTTGCTCAGCCCCTCGGGGAAAGTCATCAGTGACAGCGCTCCCGACAGCGAAGACAGCGACTACCTGGGTGAACTGGTACGCCGCAGCCACGCCCAGGCGCACTACTTCAGCAACGCCACCGATGGTTCTGTGGTGCATTTATTGTTGCATCAGGCCAGCGGCAGTTCCCGGGGCTACTGGGCCTTGCGCCTGACACCGACCTTCTTTTCGTCCTTGACCAAGCAAGGCGAGACCGGCAGCCGTCCGTTGTGGCTGGTGGAAAACCGCATCAATCATCAGATCATCAGCCGTGACGAAGGGCTGCCCTCGGTCAATCCGGGCACGCTGACCGAGGACGATGTCGCCAACAGTGTACTGACGGTTCCGCTGAGCAGCAGCGATTGGCAATTGCGCGGCTTGTTTGACCGTCAGCGCGTACTGGAAGAGCTGCTGCCGGCATTCATCGGCAAATGCCTGCTGGGCCTGGCGTTTTCCATGCTGCCGTTCATCGCGTTGCTGAACATGCGCCGGCGTCAACGCCAATTGAATGAAGGCCGCCGGCGTTATCAGGACATTTTCGAAGGCACCGGTGTGGCCTTGTGTGTCCTCGACATGTCCGGGCTGAAGAGCTTTTTCGACAAGGCACACCTGCAGGACAGCGAACAACTGCAAGCGTGGCTGGCGATCCCGGAAAAACGCCGACAACTGGTGCAGGAACTGCGGATCACCGAGGTCAACCAGGTCGCACTGCAGTTGCTCAATGTCGATAACACCAATAAAGCCTGGAAGCTGCTGATCGACGGCCATCCGCTGGACGGCACCGCCATCGGCAACCAGGTGCTCGATGCAGTGCTCAATCAGCAGCAACAGCTTGAGCTGGAAATCAAATTGCAGGATGCCGGCGGTCGCGACCAACACCTGTGGCTGGTACTGCGCCTGCCGCAAACCCAGGACGATTATAAATCGGTGATTTTGAGCATCACCGACATCACCAGCCGCAAGCTCATCGAGCTGTCGTTGCAGGAGCGCGAAGGGTTTTGGTCGGACGTGGTGCGCACCGTACCGGATCATCTATATGTGCAGGATGTGATCAGCCAGCGCATGATCTACAGCAACCACCATCTGGGCCAGACGCTGGGTTACAACCGCACCGAACTGCACCAGATGGGCGAATACTTCTGGGAAATCCTCCTGCACCCCGAAGACGCCGACTATTACCACCGCTCCCGCCAGGTCCAGCGCCAGACCGGTTATCGCCAGTTGATGCAGTGTCAGTTGCGTTTCCGCCATCGGGACGGCCAGTGGCGACGCTTCGAGATTCGTGAGCAGGCACTGGCGCGGGACAACGAGGATCAGGTCACACGGATCATCGGCGTGGCCAAGGACATCACCGACCAGATCGAAGCCAGCGAATCCCTGCGCGACAGCGAGCAGCGCTACCGCATGCTCGCCGAAAGCATCAGCGACGTGATTTTCTCCACTGACAGCCGCCTCAACCTCAATTACGTCAGCCCTTCGGTACAAGCCGTGCTGGGCTATGACGCCGAGTGGATTTTCCAGAACGGCTGGCAGTCGACCATCGCCAACCCGCAACAACTGACCGGCATCTACCACCTGATGGACCGGGTCAGCAAGGCGCTGGACCAGCCGGACCAACTGGCGGTATTACGCAGCCAGGTACAAACCCAACTGTTCCTGTTCGATTGCCTGCGGGCCGACGGGCGCAAGATCCCGATCGAACTGCGCCTGGTGTTGGTCTGGGACGAACACGGGACGTTCGAAGGCGTGCTCGGCGTCGGCCGCGACATCAGCCAGCAACGCCGGGCCGAAAAAGATTTGCGCATGGCCGCCACGGTATTCGAGCACTCGACCTCGGCGATCCTGATCACCGACCCGGCCGGCTACATCGTCCAGGCCAACGAAGCTTTCAGCCGTGTCAGCGGCTATGCCGTGGAGCAGGTGCTCGATCAGTTGCCGAACATGCTGACCGTCGACGATCAGCAGGAAGCCCACCTGCGTTATGTGCTCAAGCAATTGGGCCAGCACAGTACCTGGGAAGGCGAAGTCTGGCTCAAGCGCCGCAACGGCGAGCATTACCCGGCCTGGGTCGGGATTACCGCCGTGCTCGACGACGAAGGCGACCTGGCCAGTTATGTGTGCTTCTTCAGCGACATCAGCGAGCGCAAGGCCAGCGAGCAGCGGATTCATCGCCTCGCCTACTACGACGCCCTGACCCACCTGCCCAACCGCACGCTGTTCCAGGATCGCCTGCACACGGCACTGCAATCGGCCGAACGGCAGAAGTCGTGGGTGGTGCTGATGTTCCTCGATCTCGATCGCTTCAAGCCGATCAACGATTCCCTGGGCCACGCCGCCGGCGACCGCATGCTCAAGGAGATGGCCACGCGCCTGCTCGGTTGCGTAGACGATGACGACACGGTGGCGCGCATGGGCGGTGACGAGTTCACCTTGCTCCTGCAACCGCGAGCCAACCGGGAGATCGCCCTGAACCGGGCCATCCACGTGGCCGAACAGATTCTCGCCAGCCTGGTGAAACCCTTCGTGCTCGAGGGCCGCGAGTTCTTCGTCACGGCCAGTATCGGCATCGCCTTGAGTCCGCAGGACGGCAACGAACTCAGCCAGTTGATGAAGAACGCCGACACGGCGATGTACCACGCCAAGGAGCGCGGCAAGAACAACTTCCAGTTCTATCAGGCGGACATGAACGCCAGCGCCCTGGAGCGACTGGAACTGGAAAGCGATTTGCGCCATGCCCTGGAACAGAACGAATTCGTGCTGTATTACCAACCGCAGTTCAGCGGCGACGGCAAGCGCCTGACAGGTGCCGAGGCGCTGCTGCGCTGGCGCCATCCCCGCCGCGGGCTGGTGCCGCCGGGGGATTTCATTCCGGTGCTCGAAGAGCTCGGGCTGGTGGTGGATGTCGGCGACTGGGTGATCAGCGAAGCCTGCCGTCAACTCAAGGCCTGGCATCAGGCCAGGGTACGGGTGCCGAAGGTGTCGGTGAACATCTCGGCGCGGCAGTTCTCCGACGGCCAGCTCGGTACGCGAATCGCCACCATCCTCAAGGAAACCGGCCTGCCGCCGGCGTGCCTGGAACTGGAACTCACCGAAAGTATCCTGATGCGCGAAGTCAGCGAGGCGATGCAGATCCTCGACGGCCTGAAGAACCTCGGCCTGAGCATCGCAGTCGACGATTTCGGTACCGGTTACTCATCGCTCAACTACCTCAAGCAGTTCCCGATCGACGTGCTGAAAATCGACCGCACCTTCGTCGACGGATTGCCGTCGGGCGAACAGGATGCGCAGATCGCGCGGGCGATCATCGCCATGGCCCACAGCCTTAACCTGGCGGTGATCGCCGAGGGTGTCGAGACCCATGAACAGCTCGACTTCCTGCGCGAGCACGGCTGCGATGAGGTGCAGGGTTATCTGTTCGGGCGGCCGATGCCGGCGGGGCGGTTCGAAGGGCAGTTCAGCAATGATGCGCTGTTCATGTTTGACTGAAGCCTTGCGGTGATGCGGGCGGCCCCCTTCGCGAGCAAGCCCGCTCCCACATTTGGAATGTGTTCCCCTGTGGGAGCGGGCTTGCTCGCGAAGAGGCCCGTCCAGGCACCGCATATCCGCTCATGAAGCCCACTTGTCTGCGACATGATGCCGTTTCATATGCCATCTAAAACCCATTGGGTTAGAATGCCCCCCTTTTCCGCCCCCGATCCCTGAGGACCGCCATGTTCAGCCGTGATTTGACTATTGCCAAGTACGACGCCGATCTCTTTGCCGCCATGGAGCAAGAAGCTCAGCGCCAGGAAGAGCACATTGAGCTGATCGCTTCGGAAAACTACACCAGCCCTGCGGTGATGGAAGCTCAAGGCTCCGTACTGACCAACAAGTACGCCGAAGGCTACCCGGGCAAGCGCTACTACGGTGGTTGCGAGTACGTCGACATCGTCGAGCAACTGGCTATCGACCGTGCCAAGGAGCTGTTCGGTGCCGACTACGCCAACGTTCAGCCGCACGCCGGCTCGCAAGCCAACAGCGCCGTTTACCTGGCCCTGCTGTCGGCTGGCGACACCATCCTGGGCATGAGCCTGGCCCACGGCGGTCACCTGACCCACGGTGCCAGCGTTTCGTCCTCGGGCAAGCTGTACAACGCCATCCAGTACGGCATCGACGCCAATGGCCTGATCGACTACGACGAAGTCGAGCGCCTGGCCGTTGAGCACAAGCCGAAAATGATCGTGGCCGGTTTCTCTGCCTACTCGCAGATCCTCGACTTCCCGCGTTTCCGTGCAATCGCCGACAAGGTTGGCGCGTACCTGTTCGTCGACATGGCCCACGTGGCCGGTCTGGTCGCCGCTGGCGTCTACCCGAACCCGGTTCCATTCGCTGACGTCGTGACCACCACCACCCACAAGACCCTGCGCGGTCCACGTGGTGGCCTGATCCTGGCTCGCGCCAACGCCGACATCGAGAAGAAGCTGAACTCCGCAGTATTCCCGGGCGCCCAGGGCGGCCCACTGGAGCACGTGATCGCAGCCAAGGCGATCTGTTTCAAGGAAGCGCTGCAGCCTGAGTTCAAGGCTTACCAGCAACAAGTGGTGAAAAACGCCCAGGCCATGGCCAGCGTATTCATCGAGCGCGGTTTCGACGTGGTTTCCGGCGGTACTCAGAACCACCTGTTCCTGCTGTCGCTGATCAAGCAGGAAATCTCCGGTAAAGACGCCGACGCCGCTCTGGGCAAAGCGTTCATCACCGTGAACAAGAACTCCGTGCCAAACGATCCACGCTCCCCGTTCGTCACCTCCGGCCTGCGCTTCGGCACTCCGGCTGTGACCACTCGTGGCTTCAAGGAAGCAGAGTGCAAGGAACTGGCCGGCTGGATCTGCGACATCCTGGCTGACCTGAACAACGAAGCGGTGATCGACGCCGTTCGGGAGAAGGTCAAGGCCATCTGCAAGAAGCTGCCGGTGTACGGCGCTTAATCAGCCCTGTTCAATCGCAGTTAAAAGACCGGCACTTGTGCCGGTTTTTTTACGCCTGGGATTTCTAACTACCTATATCAATTCCCTTGCGAATCGATACTAATAGCTTCAAAAAAACTGCACCACCAATTACACACTTATTCTAAACAGCAGCCTTTAACATTACCGACCAACATCTATTATCTTGAAACACAACCAGCATCCCAACTTTAAAAACCCATGATAACCTCCAATAAAGTCACTACAAACAACGAACCATCCGAGTTACTTACAACACAACAACGAGTGTTATTCACACATCACGAAAGAGAAATAGATCATGCAAGACATGGATGTAAATCAATCGTTCACCGCGCAACTTTTTGTCAATAACACGCCGATAGCCATATCCCGCAAGATAATTGAAAAGAAGCTCGCGGCTCCTGAAGTCTCAGAGTATTGGGCCGGAGTCTTCCGAAAGCAGCTCATCTATTCCAACAATCTCCTGAGTTACGGCGAAGAAGTAACCCCCGAAACCTTCCTTTTCGCTTATCACGACGATGTTTATACCATCAAGATTGCAGACGAAAACGGTCAGTTCACAAACACTGCAAGCATGGAGGGTGAACTCCGCAACTTAACCGTCTTCGATGGCGATGATCCTACTTATTTTCGGATCATTTATCAGGGCGAATATGCGAAGCTGGATGACATGCCAAACGAACTCAATAGAATTCGTTTACGATCCGGACCGCAACACAGGGAGGTTCTAACCTATGGCGATCAACCTAGTTTCCCGGTGCTAACCGACCTAAAAAATCGCGACCGAACTTTGTTCCTTGAACTGAAAATCCTCCAACGCCATGTTTCATCAACACGCTGAACACACTGTAATTTAAAACAACCAAAATCAAACACCCGATCTCACGGAAGAGGTATACATCATGCAAAATACAGACACTCAATCATTCACTGCCAAACTTTTTGTCGGTGACAAACCAGTGGCAGAAGCCCGCAAGGTCATATCAAAGCTGCTCGAAGATCCCGAACTTGCAAATGAATGGCGCGAATTTCATCAACTCATACTTAACGACAACCCCCAAGAACTGAGCTACGGGGAAGGTGTCACCCCCGAAATTTTCTTGTTCACCTATCACGACGATGTGTACACCATCAGGATTAAAGAGAGAGACGGAGTCGGAGAGTTCACTAAAACTGCAAGCATGGAAGGATCGCCTCGCAACTTGAGCATGTTCACTGGAGATGACCCAACTTACTTCCGCATCCTTAACAGTGACAGCGTTGTTGTGAAACTGGATGAAATTCCAAACGACGTCAGTGACATCTATCTTGCAACCGGGCCGCAACGCCGAATGGTTCACACCTATGGCGGTCCACCCACCTTTCCAGTTTTCACTGATGACCAAAACCGCGGCGGCAGTCTTGTAGCTTTCAGACTGCAGATTATTGAGCGCAACGTCCCCGGTGTAGGTTGAGCAATCGGCAATAAGTCAGGGCAATAAACCTCCCGCTGTGAACCAGCGCTCAATGGTCCAGCAGTGACACCCGATGCCAGTCAGCCCAGCCGACTGGCATTTTTTCATATGAAACGGCTCAAGGTCGGGGCTTCCCACACAGCTGGTAAGACCGGTCATGCCAATTGTGCAATTTCCCCTTGCGAATCCCACAAAACAGCGCCTAGACTGCGCCTGCACTGGACATACCGGTAAGACCACAATAATTAAGTCCTGAATCTGATGCGCTTCAGCGTCGGCAGCCAGGACACCGACCAGGATTCCTCCCATGCTCAGATGGTGCTCGCGTTCAATCTTCCTCCAAGTGGTTCTCGGACTGGTGCTCGGCATCGTCTGCGGGCTGACCCTTCCCGAATACTCCGCCCAACTCAAACCCCTCGGCGACGGTTTCATCAAGCTGATCAAGATGCTCATCGGCTTGATCGTGTTCTGCGTGGTGGTCAGCGGTATCAGCGGTGCCGGCGACCTGAAAAAGGTCGGGCGCATCGGTCTGAAATCGGTGATCTACTTCGAAGTGTTAACCACCATCGCCCTGGTGATTGGCCTGGTGTTCGCCTTCAGCACTGGTATCGGCAGCGGCGCGAACATTCACCTGGAGCAGCTTTCTGCAGCCGACATGGGCGATATTGCCCAGCGCAGTCAGCACATGCACACCACTACGCAGTTCTTGATGGACCTGATTCCGACTTCGGTGATCGGTGCCTTTGCCGATAACAATATCCTGCAGGTCCTGCTGTTTTCAGTGTTGTTCGGCAGTGCCCTGAATCTGGTGGGCGAGGCGGCATCGGGTATTTCGCGGCTGATCAATGAGCTCAGCCACGTGATCTTCCGCATCATGGGCATGATCGTGCGACTGGCACCGATCGGTGTATTCGGTGCGATCGCCTTCACCACCAGCAAATATGGCCTGGATTCGCTGCAGCACCTCGGCAGCCTGGTCGGCCTCTTCTACCTGACCTGTGTTGCCTTCGTGGCCCTGATTCTCGGCCTGGTGATGCGCCTTTCCGGCTTGAAGATGTGGCCGCTGCTCAAGTACCTGCGCGAAGAACTACTGATCGTCATGGGCACCGCTTCGTCCGACGCGGTGTTGCCACAAATCATGCGCAAGCTTGAGCACCTGGGCATCGGCAGTTCGACGGTCGGGTTGGTGATCCCAACGGGTTACTCGTTCAACCTCGACGGTTTCTCGATCTACCTGACCCTGGCCATCGTATTCATCGCCAACGCCACCGGCACGCCGTTGGCCATGACTGACCTGCTGACCATTCTGCTGGTGTCGCTGATCACATCCAAAGGCGCCCACGGTATTCCTGGCTCGGCGCTGGTGATTCTGGCGGCCACCCTGACAGCCATTCCGGCAATTCCGGTGGTGGGTCTGGTATTGGTGCTGGCCGTGGACTGGTTCATGGGCATCGGCCGGGCGCTGACCAACCTGATTGGCAACTGTGTGGCGACCGTGGCCATCGCGCGCTGGGAAAAGGACATCGATGTGCAGCGGGCGAACAAGGTACTTTCCGGCCAGGCCGGTTACACCTTCCAGCCGAGAAAACCGGCTGCTCAAGCGGCAGCCAAAGAATTCTGAATGATCGCCGTGCCTGCCGACCGCAGGCACGGCTCATGGAGCGAACAAGTGATTACCTCATCAACCGTCGTCAACTCAGTGGTAGAAAAACTTCGGGCCGCTTTGGCCCGAGGTCAGTGGCGCTCCGGCGAAATGCTGCCGGGGCAACGTGAACTGGCCGAACAACTGGGTATCAGCCGTCCGAGCTTGCGTGAAGCCGTCATCGTTCTGGAAACCCTCGGGCTGGTGCGCTCGATGCCGGGCAAAGGCGTGGTGGTGCTCGAAGCCAATCTCGCCGACAGCCAGGCCCATGACAACGCGGTGGCCGCAGCGAGCCTGGAAGACGTGCTGCAACTGCGCTACACCCTTGAGCCATTCATCGTCGGCCTGGTGGCGCAATCCATCAGCAGCAAGGAGGTCGGGCAACTGCGCCTGACCCTGATGGACATGCGCGAAGCCCTGGAGGCCCGTGACAGTGAAGCCGGCGTAAACGCCTACATCGCGTTCCACGAAGAATTGTTCACGCTGACATCGAACCCGATCTTCCAGAGTGTGGTGCAGCAAACCAGCAATGCCCTCAAGCAAAGCGCCGAAGTGCTGCGCAACTCCCCGGAGCATCTGGCCGAGCGACTTGAAGAAAACGAAGCCGTGGTGCGGGCCATCCGCAGCAAGAACAGCGCCCAGGCCAGCGCCGAGATGCGCCGGCACATTCTGCGCGAAGGCCAACGCATGGGTATCGAACTGAACATCCCGGAAGACAACCTCGGCAGTTGAAACCTCTTCGAACTGGAGATCGGCCATGAACAGCTTCGCCTCGCCACAAACACTCGCTACCCTGCCCGTCCGCCCTTCAGTGGATGATCTGTATTCACAGGTCCTGGAGGCCATTTTCGAACTGCGCATCCATTCGGCCAGTCGCTTTACGGAAGAAAGCCTTGCGCAGATGTTCGGTGCAAGGCGCAGCGACATGCGTGAGGTGCTGATGCGACTGTCCCATCAGCACATCATCCTCCTTCGCGCCAACCATCGTCCCCGCGTCACTGAGCCTGATGTCGAGCAGACCCGGCAGACACTGCATGCCCGTCGACTGGCCGAGATCATGCTGTTGCGGCTGGCCGCTCAACAAGCGTGCGCACAAGACTTGAAGCGCCTGCGGACACTGGTCGAAAACGAGCGTCAATGCGCCGAGCGTGGCCGGGCGATTCGTTTGTCGGGAGAGTTTCATTTGCAGTTGGCACAAATGGCGGGAAATGCACCGCTAGCGCATTTTCTTGAGAGCCTTGTCCCACTAACTTCGTTGGCAATTGCGCAGTGTGAGGAGCAGATGCACAGTTGTTGTGCCTGGCAGGATCATTTGGCGATTGTTGATGCTGTTGAATGTGGAAATACTGCGGCAGCGACCATGCTGATTAACCGGCATCTGGATCATCTGGAACAGACACTGCTCAATACAACCCGTGAACATTGTGTTGCCGGCTAGATTGCATCGCGGGCAAGCCCGCTCCCACAGTGTTCGAGGATGAGCTGTTCAACCAGAAACCTGTGGGAGCCGGGCTTGCCCGCGATGGCGTCCTCAAAGACGCCATAAAAACCTCAGTCCGCCGCCACCCGTGCAAACCCCTCACGAATTTTCTCTTCCGGCAAATCGTCAGCAATGAACACGATCACGCTCTCGCGCACTTCGTCTTCAGCCCACTCGGTATCCCAGTCGAACCCATAAAGCTTCAGTACCCCCTGAAACACCATGCGCCGTGGTTCGCCAAGGATGTTCAATACGCCTTTGTAGCGCAGCAACTGCTTGCCATGCTCTTCCAGGAGTTCGTTCATGAACTCGCTGAGCTTGTCGATATCCAGCGGCTTTTCAGTGCGCAGGACCAGGCTGGAAATGCGATCGATGGACGGTGCCTGGCTGACCGGTCGCAAACTCACACCGCCACCGAGGTCGGCGTTGAGATTGAAACCGCGCACGTCAAGCAATTCGGCCAGGTCGATCTTGCCGTGGTCGACCACGCGGATCGGGGCGCGACGGTTGATGCGGGTCAGGCGCTCGCTCAACGCGCTGAAGGTCGGCTCGTCTACCAGATCGCGCTTGCTCACCAGCAAGCGGTCGGCGAAACCGATCTGCGCCTGGGCGATGGTCTGGGTCAGGTGCGAGTCGGCATGTGCCGCGTCGACCAGCGTGATGATGCCGTCGAGGATGTAGCGCTCGCGCAGTTCTTCATCGATGAAGAAGGTTTGCGCCACGGGTGCCGGGTCGGCCAGGCCGGTGCATTCGATCACCAGGCGATCGAAGGCGATATCGCCCTGGTCCAGACGTTCGAGCAACAGATAAAGCGCTTTGGTCAGGTCGGTATGGATGGTGCAGCAGACGCAGCCGTTGGAGAGCGTCATTACTTGTACCGGCTCATCGCCCAACAACTGCGTATCGATTCCGGCGTCGCTGAATTCATTCTCGATCACGGCGATTTTCAGGCCGTGCTCGGCCTTGAGCAGGTGACGCAACAGGGTGGTCTTGCCGGCGCCGAGGAAGCCGCTGAGGATCGTGACCGGGATGGGGGAGGACAAACTGGATCTCCTTTTTCACAAGATGAAAACACAACATAGAACAAATGTGGGAGCGGGATTGCTCGCGAAGGGGTCGTGTCAGTCGACATGAATGTTGAATGACACACCGCTTTCGCGAGCAAGCCCGCTCCCACAGGGATTGCCGTTAATCCGAAAGCCGGATCAACAGCACTTCGGCCCGCCCTTGCCACCGTAACGGGCTTCCTGACGCTCGCGAAAGAACATCTCGTAGCTCATCACGGGTTTGTCCGGGTGCTTGGTCTGCATGTGCTCGACGTAGTTGTCGTAGTCGGGCATGCCGACCATCAGGCGCGCGGCCTGACCGAGGTATTTACCGAGGCGACTCAAGTCATTGAACATGATGCAGATCCTCGATCACGCTTCCGGCAGCGCCTGGAATGGCGCTTCTTTATCCGTACGCTCTTTGCTGCCCCAGGCGGAAATACCGATCTTGAGCGCGAAGAACAGAATGCTGAACACCACGCACAGGAACAGCGCGGTCAGCGTGGCGTTGGTGTAGGCGTTGAAGATCACGTGCTGCATCTGCGTGATGTCCTTGGCCGGGGCGAGGATCTGGCCGTTAGCCAATGCATCGCTGTATTTTTTCGCCAGAGACAGGAAGCCGATCGCCGGGTTGGCGTCGAACAGCTTGATGAAGCCGGCGGTGGTGGTGCAAATCAGCAACCACATGGCTGGCACCAGGGTCACCCAAATGTAGCGCTGGCGTTTCATCTTGATCAGCACCACGGTGCCGAGCATCAGCGCAATACCGGCCAGCATCTGGTTGGAGATGCCGAACAGCGGCCACAAGGTGTTGATGCCGCCCAGCGGGTCGATCACGCCCTGGTACAGCAGATAACCCCACATGGCCACGCAACCGGCGGTGGCGATCAGGTTGGCGGTCCAGGATTCGGTGCGGCGCAGGGCCGGCACGAACGAGCCGAGCAAATCCTGAAGCATGAAGCGCCCGGCACGGGTACCGGCGTCGACCGCGGTCAGGATGAACAGCGCTTCGAACAGGATCGCGAAGTGGTACCAGAACGCCATGGTGTTCTCGCCCGGCAGAACACTGTGCAGGATCTGCGCGATCCCCACCGCCAGGGTCGGCGCACCACCGGCACGGGCCAGGATGGTGGTTTCCCCGATGTCGTGGGCCACCGCTTGCAGGGCTTCCGGGGTAATCGCGAAGCCCCAGTTACTGACGGCTGTCGCAACGGCCACTACATCACCGCCGACCACGGCCGCCGGGCTGTTCATGGCGAAATACACGCCAGGCTCGATCACCGAGGCGGCGACCATGGCCATGATGGCCACGAACGATTCCATCAGCATGCCGCCGTAACCGATGTAGCGGGCATTGGTTTCGTTATCCAGCAGTTTCGGTGTGGTCCCGGAAGAAATCAGCGCATGGAAACCCGACACCGCGCCACAGGCGATGGTGATGAACAGGAACGGGAACAGACCGCCCTTCCAGACCGGGCCGGTGCCGTCGATGAACTGGGTCAGGGCCGGCATTTTCAGTTCGGGCATGGTCACCAGGATGCCGATGGCCAGGGCGACGATGGTGCCGATTTTCAGGAAGGTCGACAGGTAGTCACGGGGTGCCAGGATCAGCCACACCGGCAACACCGCGGCAACGAAACCGTAGCCGATCAGCATCCAGGTGATCTGGATACCGGTAAAGGTAAAGGCCTTGGCCCACACCGGATCCGCGGCAATCTGCCCGCCGAGCCAGATCGAACCGAGCAGCAACAGCACGCCGATCACCGAGATCTCACCGATGCGACCCGGGCGGATGTAGCGCATGTAGATGCCCATGAACATCGCGATCGGGATGGTCGCCATTACCGTGAAAATGCCCCAAGGGCTCTCGGCCAGGGCCTTGACCACGATCAGCGCCAGCACCGCGAGGATGATGATCATGATCAGGAAGCAGCCGAACAGCGCGATGGTGCCGGGGATGCGGCCCATTTCTTCACGGACCATATCGCCCAGGGAGCGGCCGTTGCGGCGGGTGGACATGAACAGGACCATGAAGTCCTGCACCGCACCGGCCAGCACCACGCCGGCGATCAGCCACAGGGTGCCAGGCAGGTAGCCCATCTGCGCCGCCAGTACCGGACCGACCAGCGGACCTGCACCGGCAATGGCCGCGAAGTGGTGACCGAACAGCACGTGTTTGTTGGTCGGCACATAGTCCAGACCATCGTTATTGAGCACAGCCGGCGTGGCCCGAGTGGGATCGAGCTGCATCACTTTGTTGGCGATGAACAGGCTGTAGTAGCGGTAGGCAACGAGGTAGATGGCGACGGCTGCGACTACGATCCACAGGGCGTTGATCGCTTCGCCGCGGCGCAGGGCCACGACACTCAGCGCAATCGCTCCCAGGACAGCCACGGCAAACCAGGCGAGGTGTTTAGCCAGACGGGGCATAGCGTGTCTCCTGCCGACAGCCAGTGACTGCGGCGGTAATTTTTATAATTGTGTCCGCATTGCGGAGCTGGCCCAATATCTGCGCATGCCGTCCACAAATAAATCCGCGTTACTACGTACGTGGCGTCTACGTAGTTCTACGTAGACGCCACGGATCCCCTGTGGGAGCGAGCAAGTCGGATCGCCGCACCGCCGCTCCCACATTGGTTTTGCATTTCATCTGACCGATATTCGGGCCGTCAGTCATTCCGTCCAGCCGCGCTACAGGTCGAGCGCCTCTTTGGCATATGATCCCCAGCCTTCGCGCGGGCAGGAGTCAACATGCAGCTCAAACACAAGATCGTCGCCCTCGGAATTCTGCCGCTGGTGCTGGCCATTGCCGTCATCTGCGCGCTGGTGATTTCCCTCAACCGCCAATTGGGCGATCAACAGGCGCAACTGATCGAAGACAGCATTCTGGCGAGCAAACGCGCGGAACTGAAAAACTACGTGGAAATGGCCCAGAGCCTGATCGCCCCGCTGTACGACGACGGCCATGGCGACGCCCGGGCCCAGCAACAAGTGCTGGAAGAACTGCGCAAGCTCAGCTTCGGCATCAACGGCTACTTCTTCGTCTACGACCACGAAGGCCGCAGCCTGATGCATGCGCGCCAGTCGGACCTGGTGGGCCAGTACCTGTGGGACATGAAGGATCCCCACGGCCTGCCGGTGATTCAAGCGCTGCTGAAAAGCGCGCAATCGGGCGAAGGCTTCCAACGCTACGCCTGGAACAAGCCCTCCTCCGGCCAGGTGACCGACAAGCTCGCCTACGTGGTGATGCTCGATCGCTGGGGCTGGATGCTCGGCACCGGCATTTACCTCGAAGACGTCGAGCGCGCCACCCAGCAGGCCCGTGCCGAAGTAGCCATGGGCATCCGCAAGACCATGATGGCGATTGCCGTGGTCGCACTGGTCGCGGTGCTGTTCGTCTTCGCCACCGGCATGACCCTCAACGTCAGCGAGCATCGCCTGGCGGACAAGAAACTGCAGCGCCTGACCCAGCGCATCGTCAGCCTGCAGGAAGAGGAACGATCCCGGGTGTCCCGCGAGTTGCACGACGGCGTCAGCCAGGTGTTGGTCTCGATCAAGTTCCAGTTCGAACTGGCCAGCCACCTGCTGGAAAGCGGACAAGCCCGGGACAAGGGCCTGAACACCTTGAAGGACGCCACCGAACGCCTGGGCGATGCCATCGGTGAAGTGCGCAGCCTCTCCCATGACCTGCGCTCATCCTTGCTCGACACCCTCGGCCTGCCGGCGGCCATCGGCCAATTGGCGGCAGAGTTCGAGCAGCGCAGCGGGCTGACCGTGACCTACGACGAAAATGAATTCGACTGCCAACTGGTCGACGGCGCGGCGGTGTCGCTGTTCCGCATCGTCCAGGAAGGCCTGACCAATATCGAACGCCACGCCCAGGCGAAGCACGTGTCCATTACACTGCGCGGCTGCGACGAGTCCGTGCGGCTGACGCTGGTCGATGACGGCATCGGTTTCAATGTCGCCCAGGTCGAACGTCGTCAGGCCGGCATTGGCTTGCGTAACATCCGCGAACGCGTCGAACATTATGGCGGCCGCTTCGACTTGATCTCGATGCCGGGCAGAAGCGAGCTGGACGTACGACTGCCGATGAAGCCTGGCGCAAAACACTGAGCCGGCCCCACCACTACAAGAGTGAATAGCTGCGATGAACCTGCCCTCCCCGATCCGCATCGCCCTGGTCGACGATCACTCCCTGGTGCGCGACGGCATCAAGGCGCTGCTGGCCGTGATGTCGCCCCTGGAAGTGGTTGGCGAAGCGGAAAACGGCGCCGACGCCATCGACATGGTCGGGCGCTGCCAGCCGGACCTGCTGCTGGTCGACATCAGCCTGCCGGACA
Source organism: Pseudomonas sp. GM33 (assembly GCF_000282295.1). NCBI lineage: Bacteria > Pseudomonadati > Pseudomonadota > Gammaproteobacteria > Pseudomonadales > Pseudomonadaceae > Pseudomonas > Pseudomonas sp. GM33. The sequence goes on along the minus strand of NZ_AKJO01000021.1, from coordinate 592 downwards.
TGAACGGCCTGGAACTGACCCGCGTGCTGCGCAGCCAGTACCCATCGCTCAAGGTGCTGGTGCTGAGCATGTACGACAATTACGAATACGTCAGTGAATCGGTGCGCTCCGGCGCCAGCGGCTACGTGCTGAAAAACGCCCCGTCACGGGAAATCATCGCCGCCATCGAAGCCATCACCAGCGGCGGGACCTTCTACAGCGCCGACATCGCCCAGCGGCTGATCGCCGACAGGAACACCGACAACGAACTGACCCCGAGGGAAAGCCAGGTACTGTCGAAAATGGCACAAGGCCTGAACAACAAGGAAATGGCCCGGGAACTGGACATCAGCGTGCGCACGGTGGAGACACACCGCCTGAGCATCCGGCGCAAGCTCAACATCGACAAACCGGCGGCGCTGGTGAAATACGCCATCGATCACGGCCTCATTTCCCGCTGACACCACCGCCCCCTGTGGCCACAGCAAAAACCTGTGGGAGCGGGCTTGCTCCCACAGGGGGGGCACCGAATCATCCATTGACTGCATCAATAGTCACCATCAACTCAATGAAGTTCTCATAAAAAATCCACGGCGTAACATCTGCTCCATAC
>NZ_AKJO01000020.1:0-64304 GCF_000282295.1 Pseudomonas sp. GM33 | reverse complement strand
TGGCCGATTACGGCCTGGTGGCAGACTTGTTTGAGGCAGTGCCGCAGTTGCAGCAATTGATCTGAACTTGAAACGATGGGGCCAGGCGCTACGTTCGTAGCGCCTGTGCATGCTCAGTTATAGGAGCCTTTGCCCGGCATTTTTATGCCGTGCTGGTTCACTTTGCGATAGAGAGTTGCACGAGAAATTCCCAATTCTTGTGCGGCCAGCAGAGGTTTCCAACGATTGCGTACAAGGGTATCAATCAATGTCTGACGTTCGGGGCTGCCCGATACCGCTTCCTGCCCCATTACCGGCGTGCTTGTGCCTAGGGTGGCAGGCAAGTCCTGCACGCCGATGATGTGGCTGGTACAGACTGCACACGCGTAGCGCAGTACGTGATGCAACTGACGCATATTACCTGGCCAGTTGTAGTTCAAGAGCATTTCCAGTGCCGCCTCGCTCAGTTCAAGCTTGTCTCCCGAGCGCTGACACTCCTCATCCAGCAGCCTGTTGATCAGCGCGAGCTTGTCTTTGCGCTCACGCAGTGGCGGTATGTCGAAGCGCGCTCCGCTCAAACGAAAATACAGGTCTTCGCGAAAGCCGCCGGCTTCCACTAGCGTGGAAATATCACGGTGACTGGCGCAAATGACCTGGATGTCGATGGACTGTGGCCGGGCGCCACCTAACGGCGCCACCTCCCCCTCGCTCAGGACTCTGAGCAAGCGAGTTTGCAACATCAGCGGCATATCGCCGATTTCATCCAGGAACAGCGTGCCACCATCGGCTTGTTGCAACAGGCCGCGCATGCCTTTGCTGGATGCACCGGTGAACGCACCGGCGACATATCCGAACAACTCGCTCTCAATGAGATTCTCGGGTATCGCCGCACAGTTCACCGCAACGAAGGGTTTGTCGCGGCGCTTGCTGGCTCTATGCAGTTGCAGGGCGAAGTATTCCTTGCCAGCTCCCGTCTCTCCATGTATCAGAACGGGCAACCCGCGGTCCTTGACACGCACGGCCAGCTCTAGTGCCTGGGCGACCTTGGGATCAATTGATGAAACGACATTGTTCTCAACGGCCACACTGGTCGGTCTACGTGGAGCTTTGAGTCGAACGTGCAGCCCCATTGAAGGCAGGTAGTGAACACTGTCGTCGCTGGCGGCAGGCAATCGTGCCGAGCCGAATGCTTCATGGATACTGACGGGAATTCTGCCGTGGCGCTGTAACAAGAGGCGTCGGGCGGCGGGGTTGAGCGCCTGAATCACGCCATCGCGGTCCCAGGCGAACAGGCATTGTGGCTGGCTGTCGATGTAGCCGGGCAGGGGATGTGCGCGTAAAACCCAAAGATCCTGAGTGCTGTACATGAAGTAGGCGTTCTCGATGTCAGTGGCGCTCTGGATGACCATCTGCCTGATCAAGTGCTGACTGCGCCGGTCATCCGGAGAGCGGATCGAAGAGACATCCAGAACAGCCAGGATCTCGCCGTTTGGTGAAAACACCGGCGCGGCGGAGCAGGTGATTCCGATAAAAGCGGCGCGGAAGTGGTCGTGTTTATGCACGGTGACCGGCTGTTTGTCGATAAGGACCGCACAGACGCCCGTTGTTCCTTCTACGCTTTCGGACCAACAGGTCCCCACATCCATGCCCGCGCGGCGGTATTCGCTGCGTATGGTCGATTCAATGCGGTAGTCAACCGTGCAACCCAGCGTGTCGGTGAGCATCACACAGTAATCGGCGTCACGTACCCGGTTGTGCAGGCGAGATATCTCATCGCCTGCTAGGTGCAGGAAGTCGTCGACGCGCTCACGGTGCTCATGGAGCTGGTGAGCCTCAAGAATTCTGGGCCCCTGCAATGAACCAGGGTCGAGTTTGTGGTGCTGCACCGAGCGACGCCACGAATCGAGGATGATGTTGGGCACCGGCAGGGTCGGAGCACTTTCGGCAGTGCGTAACACTCGACTCACGTGGTCGACGTGAGTCTTTGCGTAGCCAGAGGACATGGTACCTCCGAAGGGTCAGATCTTATTTTTTGTGGGTTTCATTAAAGGCTTGTTGGGCAGCCCCCACAAGCTGATTCGATCTGCAGCTCCTGCGTGAGACATAACATCTCAGTATTCGCAGTCTTAAGGGCGGGGCAAGAGCCATTATGTCTTTCCTCAGCAGCCAGTCTCGCCACATTTTTAGTATTTGAAACCGCTCTATTCAGCGGCTTTCAGGCATTTGTTCGGTACTTGGCATCCGACTTGCTCTTACTGTCTCAGCGGGTCGTGTGAGACGGCCGCATCTCAACAACAATAATGAACAGAGGCATCAAATGAGCGTATCCAAAGCTATCGACTTCTCCCTGACAGGCAAAGTTGCCCTGGTGACAGGCGCCGGGCGTGGTATTGGTCAGGGCATAGCGCTGAGCCTGGCCCAGGCTGGCGCTGATCTGGTACTCGCCGATTACGACATCGGTATTGCCGAAGAGGCCGCCGCCAACGTTCGCGCCCTGGGTCGTCAAGCTGTCGCCATACAAGTTGATGTCAGCAAGACCGAGAGCGTTGCCAGCATGATCGAACAAGTCAGGAGCGCGTTTGGTCGGCTCGATGTGGCGGTCAACAACGCAGGTGTGGTCAGCCTCGGCAAGGTCGAGGAATTGCCGGTCAGTGAATGGGACCGAGTCATGAACATCAACGCTCGCGGTGTGTTTCTGTGCTGCCAGGCGGAACTCAAATTGATGCGCGAACATAAATTCGGGCGAATCATCAATCTCGCCTCGATTGCCGGCAAAGTCGGATTCCCAGACCTGTCCCATTACAGCGCTTCCAAATTTGCAGTGATCGGCTTTACCAACGCCTTTGCCAAAGAGGTAGCCCGCGAAGGCATCACCGTCAATGCACTTTGCCCTGGAGTGGTCGGGACCGGCATGTGGCGTGGTGATGAAGGGCTTTCTGCACGCTGGGCTCAGCCTGGCGAGACGGAAGTGCAGTCCTGGGAGCGCCACCAGTCTAGCCTCCTGCCCCAAGGCGAGGCCCAAACGGTTGAAGACATGGGCCAATTGGCGGTTTATCTGGCCTGTGCGCCCCATGTCACCGGACAGGCGATCGCCGTAGATGGCGGTTTCTCGCTCTAGTTGAACGCGCGGGAAAGTACTGACCCGCTCACCCGATATGTGTTGATCACTTGCCCCGGACGCTTAGTCATGGGGAACGGATGCGGCTTGCCTGCAGCTTTCAACAACGCACTGCCGTTAGTTGGGCTGTGGGGGCCAATAGATCGAAAACAGGAGAACATAATGACAACTACAGTTCTGGCCAAACGTTCCGTTGGCACCGATATCATTAACTACGACGCCATCGTGATTGGCGCAGGCTTCGGCGGCATCTACATGCTCAAGAAGTTGCGCGATGAACTCGGTTTGAAAGTTCGCGCATTTGATAAGGCGGGCGGAGTCGGTGGGACCTGGTTTTGGAACCGCTATCCGGGTGCATTATCCGACAGTGAATCCTTCGTCTATTGCTTCTCCTGGGATCGCGAGCTGTGCCAGGAGTGGGATATCACCACACGCTATCTGACCCAGCCGCAAATCTTGTCCTACCTGAACCACGCAGTTGATCGACATGAGCTGCGCCGGGATATCCAGCTCGACACTGCGATCACCTCTGCCGTGTTCGACGAGCAAAGCAGTCGCTGGCTGCTCAGCACCGATGACGGACATCAGTACAGCGCCAAGTATCTGGTTACGGCGCTGGGCCTGCTTTCAGCAGCCAATGTTCCGAAGATCAAAGGCCTCGATCAATTCAAGGGCCAGATGTACCACACCGCCAACTGGCCTGCTGATGCTGTGCTGGAAGGCAAGCGTGTGGGTGTCATTGGCACAGGTTCGACAGGTTGCCAGGTCATCACCGCGATTGCCCCGATAGTCGGCCACTTGAGTGTGTTCCAACGTTCCGCGCAATACACAGTGCCGGTGGGTAACGGCCCGCTCAGTCGCGAATACGTGGATGACATCAAACGCAACTACGACGCCATCTGGAAAGAGGTGCGCTCCTCGCGCCTGGCGTTCGGTTTCCAGGAAAGCGATATTCCAACCATGAGTGTCGATGCCGCCGAGCGAAAAGCCATCTTTCAGCGAGCCTGGGATGGTGGCGGCGGTTTTCGCTACATGTTCCAGACCTTCAATGACATCGCAACCAGCGAAGAAGCGAACATCGCCGCCCAGGACTTTGTGCGGGAAAAAATCGCGGAAATCGTCAAGGACCCGGAAACCGCGCGCAGGTTGATGCCCCGCGACCTCTATGCGAAACGGCCACTGTGTGACAGCGGTTACTACGCCACCTTCAACCGGGAAAACGTGTCGCTGATCGATGTAAAAGCCAATCCTATCGAAGAAATCACCGCCAAGGGCATTCGCACCGCGGACGGGGTAGAACACGAACTGGATGTACTGGTATTTGCCACCGGCTTTGATGCCGTGGACGGCAACTACAAGCGCATCGATATACGCGGGCGCGACAATGTGTCGATCAACGATCACTGGGCTGACGGACCGTCGAGTTATCTATCGGTCGCCACCGCCAACTTCCCCAATATGTTCATGATTCTCGGCCCGAACGGTCCTTTTACAAACCTGCCACCCACTATTGAGACGGAAGTTGAGTGGGTATCGGAGCTGATTGGCTTCATGGAGGAAAACGAGTTGGCATGCGTGGAGCCCGATCCGCAAAGCGAGCATGAATGGGGCGTGACTTGCCAGGAAATCGCCGATCAAACGCTGTTCGCCAAGACCGACTCTTGGATCTTCGGTGCCAACATCCCCGGCAAGAGCAATAAGGTTTACTTCTACATGGGCGGACTGGGGGCATTCAGCGAACAGCTTGCGTCAGTAAAAAACAATGACTACCGAGGCTTCAAGTTCAAGGCCGTGAGTGTGTCGGACAAGCACGCGCGTATCGCCCTGCATTGATCGACCGGACGCAACCGGCAATCACGGATGCATTCGCCTGTAGCGCAGGGCGCACAGGCGAGTGTTGAACAGGTGCGGCTCCGCCGGAGCTGCGCGCCATTGGAGAACATGCAGTGATACTGAATAACCCTCAACTTTTCCGCCAGCAATCCTATATCGATGGTGAATGGACCTCTAGTGACAGCGCCGCCACCATTACAGTCGTTAATCCGTCGTCCAATGCCTCTATTGGCCAGGTGCCACGTATGGGCAAGGCCGAGACCCATCGTGCTATTGCGGCGGCCGAACGCGCGCTACCTTCTTGGCGTGACCTGTCGGCAAAGGAACGCGCCACTGTGCTGCGACGCTGGTACAACCTGATCATTGAGAATCAGCACGATCTGGCTCAGATCATGACCCTGGAGCAGGGTAAGCCACTGCCCGAAGCATTGGGCGAAATCACCTTCGGCGCGTCCTATATCGAGTGGTATGCGGAGGAGGCCAAGCGTGTATACGGAGATATTATTCCGGGTGCCACGGACAAACGCCTGCTGGTCATCAAACAGCCCGTCGGAGTTTGCGCAGCCATCACCCCATGGAACTTCCCCAGCGCCATGATCACCCGCAAAGCCGGCCCTGCATTAGCGGCCGGTTGCACCATGGTCATCAAGCCAGCCTCTCAAACACCTTTTTCAGCACTGGCGCTGATCTACCTGGCCGAGCAGGCGGGCATCCCAAAAGGAGTCCTGTCGGTGGTGACCGGCGCGGCAGCAGAAATTGCAGAAGAGCTGACCAGCAACCCGACTGTGCGCAAAATTTCATTTACCGGCTCGACTGAAATCGGCCGTCAAATCATGGAAAAGTGCGCCCACGACATCAAGAAAGTCTCGCTGGAATTAGGCGGTAATGCGCCGTTCATTGTCTTTGAGGATGCTGATCTTGATGCTGCCGTAGAGGGAGCGTTGTCCTCCAAATTTCGCAATGCAGGGCAAACCTGTGTCTGCGCCAACCGCCTGTATGTCCACGACAAGGTATACGACACCTTCATCGACAAACTCGCTTCAGCGGTGGGCGCACTGAAAATCGGTGACGGTTTTTCTGACGGCGTTACCCTTGGCCCATTGATTGATGGCAAGGCTGTCGCCAAAGTCCGCGAGCATATTGAAGATGCTTTGGCCAAGGGGGCCAAAGTCATCAAAGGAGGCGCCGCCCATGCCTTAGGCGGCAATTTCTTCGAGCCGACCATTCTGGTGAATGTGCCCGATAGCGCCCGGGTAGCTAAAGAAGAAACCTTCGGTCCGCTCGCGCCAGTCTTCCGCTTCTACGATGACGCCGAAGTCATCGGCAAAGCGAACGACACCGAGTTCGGCCTGGCGGCGTATTTCTATACCGCGAATCTGGGAAGGGCGTTCCGCATCGGTGAAGCCCTGGAGTACGGAATTGTAGGCGTAAACACCGGAATCATCAGTTCCGAAGCCGCGCCCTTCGGCGGTATCAAGGCGTCCGGTGTCGGCCGGGAGGGATCGAAGTACGGACTCGAGGACTATCTCGAAATCAAGTACCTGTGCCTGGCCGGCATTTAGCTCGCCACTGTCCTTTTTCAAACAAACATTTTTTTCATGGCCGCAACGGCGTTGCCCTGCGGTCTGGCTAACGCTGTGTCGTAAAAACATAAAAACAAGGAAAAATCGACATGAACACCTATTGGCAACTGCCGCTGGGGCTTGGGCTCCTGGCATGCATCACTGTACCTGCATCAGCAGCAGACTCCTCGTCCCGATGGGGATTGGGAGATTGGGGCGGTGAACGCAGTGAGTTATTGGAAAAGGGAGTAGACGTCATCGTCGGCTATACCGGTGAGGCAGCCACCAATCTGCACGGTGGCTACGATCATGACCGCACTGCTCGCTACACCGCTCAATGGGCTTTGGGCACGCACCTTGATCTGCAAAAACTCCTTGACTGGAATGACGCGGAGTTCCAACTGCTGGTGACCGAGCGTAATGGAAACAATCTTTCCAACGATCGAATTGCCGATCCGCGTACGGGCCAACTCAGCTCGGTGCAGGAAGTCTGGGGACGTGGTCAAACCTGGCGCTTGACCCAGATGTGGTATCGACAGAAGTTTTTCGACAGAGCCCTGGACCTCAAGCTGGGACGATTGGGTGTCAACGAGGACTTCAACAGTTTTCCTTGTGACTTCCAGAGCCTGTCGTTCTGCAGTGCTCCCGTCGGCAACGTAGCGGGGGATGTGTGGTACAGCGGTCCCGTTAGCCAGTGGGGGCTGCGAGCCAGGTACAACATTGATCAACAGTGGGCCGTGCAGATCGGGGTGTACGAGCAAAACCCTTCGAACCTGGAGACCAACAACGGCTTCAAGCTTAGCGGGAGTGGTACCAAGGGTGCACTCGTACCCGTAGAGGTGATCTGGACGCCGACGCTGGGCACTGAAGCGTTGCCGGGTGAGTACCGCTTGGGCTACTACCACAGCAGTGCCAGCGCGAATGATGTGTACGACGATGTTAACGGCCAGCCACAAGGGTTGACCGGCCAGGCGCCCAAGTCCCGCAGCAGCAAACATGGCGCGTGGATCATGGGCCAGCAGCAACTCACCACCCATCACGGCGATGCCTCACGCGGCTTGAGCGTCTTCGCCAGCGTGACCGTACACGACAAGGCCACTAGCGGCATCGAAAGTTTCCAGAACATCGGCGCGGTCTACAGAGGACCTTTCGATGCCCGGCCGAAGGATGACATCGGTTTGGGAGTCGCTCGGCTACTGGTCAACGATGACGTGAGCAAACGCCAGCGCCAGATCAATGAAAGCTCGGGCATCGACGACTACGATAACCCGCAATTCGTGCCCGTTCAGCACAGTGAGTACGACATCGAACTCAACTATGGGGTTCATGTTTCCGACTGGCTGACCGTGCGTCCGAACCTGCAGTACGTCCGTCACCCCGGCGGGGTTTATGAAGTGGATAACGCCTTGGTCGCAGGCGTGAAAATCCAGGCCAGCTTCTGACGGTTGACTGACTGGCGTGCCTGCCAACACGGCTTTTTTAATACTCGCTGTCTGATTTCCCCATAACGATAGAGAAGGAAAAATGAAATGAGTAAATCTCACGCAAAAGTTGCTTTTGTCACAGGTGCAGGTCAAGGAATCGGTGAGGCCATTGCGATGCGACTGGCGTCAGATGGTTTTGCAGTGGCCTGTGCTGACATGAACATCGAAAGTGCAAGTTTCGTGGCGGACAGAATCAATAAGAAGGGGGGCCGAGCCCTGGCGATACGGGTTGATGTGGCCGATCGTGAGGATGTCTTCAAGGCCGTGAAGCAAGCAGTGGAGGCTCTGGGTGATCTACACGTGGTCATCAATAATGCGGGCATTGCACCGATTGCACCGATTGAATCGATAACCCCAGAGATTTATCGGAGAACCTTTGATATCAATGTGGGTGGCGTTCTGTGGGGTATACAGGCGGCTGTTGATGCATTCAAGACGCTGGGGCACGGCGGCAAAATCATCAGCGCCTCCTCGCAGGCCGGTCACGTCGGCAATCCGGACCTGGCGGTGTATGGCGGGACCAAGTTTGCCGTACGGGGCATCACCCAAACGGCGGCCAGGGAGTTGGCCCACCTCGGCATTACGGTGAATGCTTACTGCCCAGGCATTGTGAATACACCCATGATGCGTAAGGTGGCTCAAGATGTGGCGGACAATGCCAACCAAAGCTTTGAATGGGGAATGCAGCAATTCGCCCAGCATATTGCGTTGAAGAGACTGTCTCAGCCAGAGGACGTTGCGGCCTGTGTGTCATTCCTGTCCGGGCCTGACTCTGACTACATGACAGGTCAGGCGGTCATTATTGATGGTGGCATGGTTTTCAATTGAGTCTTGACTGACGGCCATGCGTTGCTGAAGCAATGTCATGCCGAACAGGCGTCGTCAATCACTCAAGCGGATTGACGACGCCTTGTAGCGGGGCATTCACCAATACCGTTTTCTTGCGTTAACTCAGCACATGGATGTCTCAGTCAAGCAGGTCGGCAATGGATTGCGCGGCCAGTTGATAGGAGCGGCAGCGTGCGTCGGGGTCATGAATTCTCGCATCGATGATCACCTCGTCCGCCTTGGTGGTCGCGATGAACTGACGCAGCCAGCTTCCCACATCATCCTGATCGCCTACCGCAGTGCAAGCCATGGCTTGCGCCAGATTATGCCGATCCGCGTCGGCGAGCCTTTCCATGTAACCCTCTTGCGGGCTCGGCAGCTTCCCTGCTTTGCCCGCGTATAAATTGGCCACCCAATGACGGTGCGAACTCGCCAGGTAATCGGCTTCGGCGCGTGACGGGGCTGCGAAGACATTAGCGCCAGCGATGACATAAGGGCGGTCAAGCAACATCGAGGGCCGGAACGAGGCGCGATAATGCGCGATGGCCTGCATCAGGAATCGAGGCGCGAAATGTGAAGCGAAGGCGTAGGGGAGCCCCATTTTTGCAGCGAGATCTGCGCTGTTGAGGCTTGAACCCAATAGCCATAGCGGAACGTCATGGGTTTCAGGGATTGCACGAACCGGTTGATTTCCGTTGTCCGCCAGGTAGTCCGTCAATTGCTGGATATCCTGGGCAAAGTCTCGCTCGGAGGCATCACCGCGCATGGCGCGAATAGCCAGCCCTGCCGACCCCGGTGCTCTGCCAATGCCCAAATCGATGCGACCGGGAAACAAGGTATTCAATGTCCCGAACTGCTCCGCCACTATTAGAGGCGAGTGGTTGGGTAGCATGATTCCACCGGAACCGATACGCAGGGTGCTGGTTGCCATAGCAAGATGCTGGATGAGCAAGGTGGTCGCCGAAGAGGCAATTCCCGGAAGGTCGTGGTGCTCGGCGATCCAATAGCGTTTGTAGCCATGGGCTTCCACGTGTCGCGCCAGGGAGGCGGCGTCATCCAGCGTGTTGGCAAAGGTTTTTCCTTCGCCGATCATCATGAGGTCAAGCACAGAAAGGGCTGTCATTGCATGTTCCGTTTTTGAGTTGAGTTCTGTGACGCGGCCATCCGCTACTTCAGCGTGAAATCCGACCAGGACGGATGACGTTCCAGGCGTTGATCGATTTCCCGTAGCGTTGCCAGGCAACGCTGGAGCTTGAGGTAAATGTCCCCCCCGTAATCCCAGCCGAGCACGCCAAGGCTGCCGGTATAACCGACGCGATTCAGCGCGGCGATCAAGGCGAAGTTGTCCATCTCACCGCGGTCGACTGGCTCCATCGTCGCCACGCCGCCCCAGCCCAACTGCGAAAGTGCACTGCCAGAAGTCACCACTTGCATGAGCCAGGGTTTCATTGCTGCAAGGCGCCGCTCCAATTCGCCTTCCTGGCTGGCGTACCAGTGATACCCATTGAACGAGGCCCCCAGGCGTGGGTGAGAAAAGAGCTCGCAAATCTGTACGACTTGCGTAGTCGTTTGGGTGACATGATGAAGATGCGGATACAAGGCGATCCGTAATCCGCGTCGCTCGACAATGGGCAGCAGCGACTCGATAAACCGCAAAATGGCTTGGGCGCCATTGACGGTGGTCTGAATCGCCAACTCGATCAGCTCTACACCCTCGACGGTTTCGACGATGCGCCGTATCAGGGAATCGTTGCGTCCCTCATGTAGCACCAGATAAAGGCCTTCAATGTGCAGGCCATGGTTTTCCCGGACGCTGGGCAACAGGCTAAGGTCAGTCAGTGGTGTGCCGCCCCAGGCGGCGACAGTGATGCCGTCGTAGCCGATCTCGGCCAACATTTCGCACTGTGTCTGAAAGGCGTATACGCCCATCGACGAGTAGAAGAAGGAATCAAGTGCATGGATGCGCTGAGCCATGATTTATCTCCTGGCTCAGCGGGGCGAGTCGGTCAAGACGGCCCACTCGGGGTGGGCGGCCAACCGTTGTTCCATGGACCGGAAGGCGGTGACCGATCGGCGAAGGTTGCCGTAGACATCGCCGCCCATGCTCTCCCAGCCGAGCACGCCAAACCGCCCGTCAAAGCCGCGTCGTTCGAGCGCGCCCAACAGCACGAAGTTATCCATTTCCCCCTCGTCGAGCGGTTCGATGGTGGCCAGGCCGCCCCATCCGAGCGGGGAGCGCCGAGTACCGGCGATGTTCACCTGTTTCAGCCAAGGCCACATCGCGTCAAGGCGCTGCTCCAAGGCCTGTTCTTCAGTCGCGTACCAGTGATATCCATTGAACACGATGTTGAGTCGCGGATGGTTGAACTCCCTGCAAAGGGCCACTGCTTCGGTGGTCGTCTGCATGCCGTAGCGGGCATGCGGATACAAGCTGATCTCCAGGCCTCGGCGCTCGCAGATCGGGAGTAGGCGTTGGATCATTTGGCGGTCGAAGTTGGTGACTTCGTCGCCGGAATGCAGGGCCAGTTCGATGGTGGTGCAGCCCTCGATAGTCTCGAACACGTTGGTCACAAATGATTCCAGGCCCCTGCGATAGATCAGGTAGACCGCACCGACGTCCAGGCCCCAGGTGGGTTTGACCTGGGCGATCGACTTCAGGTCGTTACTCCAGGCAGACATCGTCAACCCTTGGTAGCCAAGCTCGGCAAGCATCTCGCACTGCGCCGCCAGGGGATAGGTCCCCAAGGCTGTCTGAAAGATGAAATCCATGTGATGCAAAGGACGATTCATGAGTGGGTCTGCGCTGTAGTTGGTTTGGCGGGTAAGGGCACACTTGGAAAGTGCGGCAAGAGGTATTCGCCTAGCTCGTCGATGACTTCCGAGGCGTGGCGTCGTTGGGGTTTGAAGTGCAGGGCAACGTGACTGACGCCTTGATCCTGCTGACGTTTCCAGTGTTCGATCAGCGCGTTTCGTCCGGCACGCAGCACGCGCCCCGCCTGGAGGGGATGGTTCGGATCTCGGTCCAGGTCGAACAGAGTGCCGTAGCCATACGGCTTGTAGACGTTGTCGCCGCAGGCTGCACGCCACCGCTCGATGATCTGGGGAATCAAGTCTGGGTTGGAAATGTAGGAAAGAATTCCATCGCTGTTTTTACCAACCCACTCAAACGACTGGCCGGCTTGACCAATGATAATGGTTGGCATGCGTGAGCCCACGGGTTTGGGAACGAGGTCGATGTCTCCATTCAACTGGCCATAAAACCGAGACGGGTGCACGGCCCAGTGTGTTTCCGAAGCGGCGCGGATGATTGCCAGCGCATCACGGAAACGCTCTGCGCGATTGCTGAAGTCGAGTCCGAAGGCAGGGTATTCCACCGGCCGATCACCTGTGGCCAGGCCCAGAATAAATCGCCCGCCCAGCAGTTGATCGATACTCGCGGCCTGCTTGGCAACAATCAACGGATCGCGCAGGGGCAGGACAATGCCGGCAGTACCGATGGCTATCTGCTTGGTCACGGCAGCGAGGAAGCCGGCGTATACCAACGGATCAAGAATTTGCCCCACGTCACCGAAGTTCGGATCGTAAAAGGGCACGTCCCGTAGCCAGATGGCAGAAAACCCCGCTTCGTCAACCTTATGAGCTAACTGCGCGTGATCCTGCAGGGTCGGGCCCGGGCTATCGGGATAGCTTTCAAGCGGTGCAATAAAACCGAAGGTCAAATGGCCGGGTTGAAAAACCCGCGCGAAGCCGGGGTGCTGTTTGAGCGCCGGTGCGAGTTCAATGGGGGAAGGCATCGAAGTCATTCGAGGTCTCTCATGTAGTCAGATGACGTTAACTTCGCGGTGCGATAGAGCGGGTGAAGTCACAATGGCGGTGACTATAAGTTGTATGATTGGAAAGAAAAACAGGATGAAATTCCGATCATTTACGAAAATAAAGCTCAAATACATTGAGGTGGCCATGGATCATTTTGGAGCGCTCGGCGCGTTCGTTCATGCCGCGCAAACCCGCAGCTTTACCGAAGCCGGGCGCAGAACCGGCGTGTCGTCATCTGCCGTTGGCAAGGCGGTTGCGCGATTGGAGGAAGAACTGGGTGTGAGGCTGTTTCATCGGTCCACGCGGGCCATCACCCTGACGTCCGAGGGCAGCCTGTTTCTGGAACGCTGCCATCGAATTTTTGCGGAATACGAAGTCGCCAAACGGGAGATCACTCAGGCTGCCGGTAAACCCCAGGGAAAGTTGCGCCTCGGTTTGCCGCAGCTGGGGATGAGGCTGATGCCTCACTTGATTGCGTTTCAGCAGGCATATCCCGACGTGGAGCTGGAGCTGGAGTTCAGTGATCGGTTGGTCAACGTGATCGAGGAGGGTTTCGATGCCGTGATGCGAATCGGTGAAGTTGAAGACTCGCGGCTGATGATGCGCAAGCTCAACGGCTACAGTCACCGCCTGGTGGCATCTGCTGCCTATCTTTCACTGCGAGGTGTTCCTTCACGACCCTCGGAACTGTCCAGCCATTCATGTCTGCGTTACCGATTTCCCACCAGCGGTAAACTCGACCCCTGGCCTCTGATGACGAAAAAGGGGCAGACCAGCGTTGAACTGGGGCAGTCAGCTACCGCCAACGCAATTGAACCGTTGATGGCAATGGCTGAGGCGGGGCTGGGAATCGCCTGTCTCCCTGATTTTTTCGTCGAGGACGCGATTGCTGAAGGACGATTGGTGCCGGTACTGGATCGCTACGTTCGCGACCACCGCACGTTCAGCATTCTCTGGCCATCGAGTCGCCATCCCTTGCCCAAGATAAAGGCGTTCGTGAGCTTCATGACATCGCGCCTGACGTGATGACTTACGGCTGAGCTCAAACGAAAACCACCGACGCTCCGGGGCAGGGCGTCGGTGGATGTTGAGCCAGCAGTAACTTACGCGTTGCTGGATGCTTTTGTCGCCATGGCGCCGTCGCCCAGCAACGCGACAACCAGAGCTGTTGCCGCCAGGTAGACAGGATATTCCCAGCCGCCATTGGCGTTAGTGAAGCTCCAGCCATTACCGAAGTGGACGGTAGCGGCCACGACCAGTTGAACCACCGCCAGAGCGGCCACCCAGCGTGCGTAGACACCCAGCACCAGCATCAAGCCGCCGATGACTTCAAAGGCCATGACCGGGTACGCCAGGAAACCCGGGAAACCAATAGACTCAAAAAAACCTGCGGTGCCAGCGGGGGTGAACACCAGCACCTTGGTCAGGCCGTGAGCAATGAACATGATGCCAAGGGCCAGGCGCATAACGAGTGCGGCATACGGAGCGGTACGTGAATCGATCATGGTGCAGTTCCTTTTTTTACTTGGAGAGAGACAGTGTGTGGTTCAGCCATTGCGAAAAATCCGCGAGTTCTTCAGCGATGATCTCGTGGGCCATGTCGTAGAAGTGCGTTTCATGGACAACGCCGATTCGATCCAGCCAGACGTCCGCTTCTTTCGCCCAGGCCACAGGCAGGACATTGTCCTGATGTCCATGGGCAATGAACGCGCGGACGGACTTGAGCCGATTGGCAGAGGCGATCCGAGGGTCAAGTTCACGCAGCATTCGGCCGCTCAAAATGGCGAAACCGGCAACCTGCTCAGGCTCCGTGAGCCCAAGGCTCGCGCTCATGATGCCGCCCTGGCTGAAGCCGGCGATCACGGTCGGCAACTTGGGGAGTGCTTCGATAAAGCGTTGCAGCAGTTGCCGGCTTGACTCTGCTTGCTCTTGATTGAACGAAGGGCCGTTGCTGGTGAAGTTCACCTGATACCAGGCGAAGCCCTGTGGGCCGACTTGCAGCGGACCACGCAGCAGGATCACTTCCAGCTCTTGCGGTAACCATTTGGCCAGCGAGGCGAGATTCGCTTCGTTTGACCCCACACCATGCAGTAAAAGCAGACGGCCCTTGGGCGCCGCAGTACGGCTCCCTTTGCGGAAAAACAGGCCCGTTTGCGGCTCGCGTGCCGCTTCAGAAAATGTCATGTCACCCATGGTCTGTCATGCCTTGACTGAGTTGAAAGGATTGAGGTCCATTCTTGTGGTTAGAGGAAAAAAGGTAGCTGTCCATCGACAACACTCCGTAGCTCACGCCGCCCTCAAGAACACGGGTTTCATAGTGTTCGCCGGCCGCGCCAAGGGCGATGAGCAACGGCAAGAAATGCTCGTCAGTCGGGTGTGCGCGTTCGGCGGATGGGGCGTGCTGCATGAAGTTCAGCAGTAGATCAGTGTCCCTTGCCTTCAGGGCTTTGGCGGTCCAGGCGGCAAATTCTTTTACGTAGTCCGCCCCATGGCTGGCAGCCCCGCGAAACTCATACAAGTTATGGGTCAGGCTCCCGGAAGCCACGATCAGCACGTTCATATCGCGCAGCGGCATCAGCGCTTTGCCCAGTTTCCAGGCCTGGTAGGTGTCGAGTCCGGCAGGCATGGATACCTGAACGACGGGAATGTCGGCTTCAGGGGCCAGATAAAGCAGAGGCACCCAGGCGCCGTGATCTAGGCCTCGACGGGCGTCAAGCCGAGACTTCCATCCCGCGTTTTGTAGCAGGCCCACGATATGGGCGGCGAGGGCCGGAGCACCCGGCGCCGGGTAACGCAATTGGTACAAGGCGTCGGGAAACCCACCGAAATCGTGAATGGTTTCGGGCGCGGTGCTCGCGGTAACGCAGACTTCTCCGCGGGTCATCCAGTGCGGGGAGAGAATGACGATGGCATCGGGTCGCGGCAGTTCGCGACCGATCTCGGCCAGACGTTGACCCGCCAGACCAGGCTCGATGGCGAACATCGGCGCACCATGCGACACAAATAACAGGGGGAACGAAGTGTTCATGATGATCGCTCCTCAATGATTACTTGTTAAGCCACACAGGGGCGATGGAGGTGCCCATGCCCGCGCCATAGCCAAGGTATATATTCAATCCAGCCAATGGCTCCAGGTAACGGGAATTGACCAGCGCGCCTGCGTCAACCGTGTTCCAACCCAGGCTCTGTGCCAAGGCGATAGCCGTCTGTTTGGCGCGTTCGCTGTCGCTGGCGACGAACACGCTGCCACGCTGGTCATTGGCGAAATTCGGGCCGTCGGCGAGCACCTGGGCGAACAGTGTATTGAACGCTTTGACGACATGGACTTGAGGAAAGGCTTTGGCCATTTGCTCGCCAGCGCTCGTCACATGACCGATGGTCAGCGACATGTAGTCGGCGCTCAGGGGGTTAGTGATATCGATGACTACCTTGCCTGTCAGATCGCCCAGACTTTGCAAAGCTCGGACGGCGTCTTCGTAAGCGGTTGCAACCACAACGACTTCACTGTCACCCAGTGCCTCGGCAGCCGGATAAGCACGAACATTGTCAAATTGAGCGGCCAGCTTTTCAGCCTTGTCGAGGTCGCGACCTGTGATTCGGACGATGTGGCCGACACTGGACAGTTGTTTGGCGAACGCCGAACCCATGTTGCCGGTACCCATTACTGTGATTTTCATCGCGACCTCATTTGCCTTGATGTGCGTTTCAATGGCCTCAGTTTATAGGTTGAGATCTTGAGATAAATAAGGCCAAATGCGACTAACCGTTCCACTTATCGAGACAATGATGGACAGAGCACTTGAGATGCAGGTTTTCTGCACCGTGGTCGATAAAGGCAGTTTTGTCGGGGCGGCCGAACCGCTGGAGATGTCCAAGGCGGCCATTTCACGTTATGTGAGCGGCCTGGAAGAACGGCTCGGTGCGCGGCTGTTGCATCGCACAACCCGCCGGCTTTCATTGACGGAGGAGGGGCGTCAGTTTTACCACCAGGCGCGTGAAGTCCTGGCGCTCATGGATCAGGCTGAGGAGGCCGTATCGTCTACCGCTCCGGAACCCAGTGGCGTTTTACGGGTGAATGCACCGGTCAGTTTTGGTGTGCTGCACTTGGCGCCGTTATGGGGCGACTTCATGAAGGCCTATCCCAACGTCGAGTTGGACATCAGCTTGAACGACAGATTGGTGGATCTTGTGGAGGAGGGCTTCGATGCCGCTGTTCGTATTGCCCGCATGGAAAGCTCTTCCCTGATAGGGCGCCGTCTGGCTGGCACGCGGATGTGCCTGTGTGCGTCACCCGACTATCTGGCGAGCCACCCTCAAGTGCGCACGTTGGCAGACCTGGCAGGGCACGGAGTGATTGCGTACACCAACTTCGCCAGTGGCAATGAATGGCAGTTTACGGGCCCTGATGGCAGCGAAAGTGTGCGCACCCGCTCGATTGTGCGCTGCAACAATGGCGATACCTGTCGCAGTATCGCCCTGGCGGGGGGCGGCATTGCCTTGCAGCCCAACTTCATGGTGGCCGACGATCTGCGCAAAGGGGACCTGATCGAGATTCTGCCTGAGTACCAATCCGTCGAACTGGGCATCTACGTGGTCTATCCCACGCGCAAGCACTTGGCAACCAAGGTCCGGGTGCTGATCAACTTTCTCGCTGAGCGATTTGCCAACCCTCAATGGGAGCAGTAGAGAGGACTTCGCCGGACAGCGGCAGACTCAATACTTGTCCAGGAAGCCTCGCAGGTCGGCCGAGAACTTTTCCGGATTTTTCAACGCCAGGAAGTGATCGCCCTGTTCGGCCTTGGTATACACATGCAGCGCAGATCCGGAAACGACCGAATTCATCCAGCGCTGGCTGTCCAGCCAGTCGCTGTATTCGCCAGTGAAAATCGCGGTAGGAACATCAATCTTTGCCTGGATGACATCCCGCCAATCGTTGGTGACGTGATCGAACAGCACGCGTTCCATAAACGCCATGTCATCCTTCATAACGGCCTGAGCCAGGCTTATTACGTTGTGAAACCAGGGTGAGTCCAGGGCAGTGGCGCGTTCCAGCACCCGAGTCGCGCTGATCAGTTGATTAGTGGGCGCTCCTTTGGCGTAGGACGCAATCATGCGCTCGGGCGAGGTGGTGAACGCCCCAGCTTGCAGTCGCTCCTGTTCCGTCCAGTCTTCGTGACAATAAACGGAGGGTGCCTGGTCAATGATGCTCAGCGTACGCATGCCTTGTGTGCCGAACAGGTCGATATAGGCCCACAGGATCGACGCCCCCATCGACCAACCGCAGTAATCGGCTTCGGGCACGCTCAGGTGATCGGCAAACTGTTTTACGTCCATGGCATGTCGGGAAATTCGGTTGCCAAAGGCTACCTTTTCAGAGAATCCCTGGTTTCTGACATCCAGCACGTACACGTGATAATGCTGGCTGAGGATGTGCATGAGGTGGAAATACAAGGCGCCGTTGGCTGACCATCCCGGGATGAAAATCAACGGCGTGCCAGCCCCGGCCTCCCAATAGGTGAGGTTAACCCCGTCGCTGGTGACAAAGCTGTTGAGTTTCAGGCCATCAAAGTCAGAAACGCGAACCGGTTGGCCAGGTATTTCATGGGGAAAGTGGAAGTTTTGGCCCAGCAGTGAAAGCAGCGATTGATTGTTCAGTGGGTAATTCAAAGTGCAATCCAATCCGGTTGAAGAAATGGCGCGGAGGGCAGCCCCCTCCGGGATCTATTGACGTCGAGCGGTGGCCGTATACAGATTGACCGCGATGCAAAGCGCCAGGACCAACGCTGAAAACAGCATCGCGCTGGATAGCCCTGCAGAAAAATCGGCTTTGTCCGTATGAGCGATCATCCTGCCGAACACAGCAACACCTATCACGCCGCCCAGTTGCCGGGCGGAGGCCATCAGGCCGGAGGCGATGCCCGCGTCATGCTGCGTGACCGAGGACAGCATCGAGTTGGTGATGAACGGAACTGACATGGCGCTACCGATTCCCACCAGCATCAACGCACCGTTGAGCAGCCAGAGCGAGCTGTTGGATGTGGTCTGCGAGAGCGCGATGAACCCAACGATCTGAACCGTGAACCCCGTCGTGATAATGCGAGTGGCACTGAATCGCCGGGCGAACCTCGATGAGAGCATCGTGGAAAGTGTCAGCACCGCTGTCAGCGGGATAAACGACAAGCCGGTTTTGAATGCGTCGTAGTGCAGGAAGGCTTGAAAGTAGATGCTGAAAACAAAGACCGTCCCGTAAAACGTCAAATTGATCGCAGCGCCTGCAAGCGCCATGCTCCCAAGCACTTTGTTCCTCGCCAGGCGGGGGGGCAGCATGGGATGTTTAACCCGACGCTCGATCAGGATGAATGCCACCGCACTGATCGCGGCAATGGCCAATGCGGTGAGTGTTTCGCTCGCCCAGCCTTTGGCGCTGGATTCGGTCAAGCCATAGGTCAGAGACGCCAGGCAAATCGCGATACTGATTTGCCCTGGCAAATCGACCTGCTTATCAACCCGAGGGGAGGCGGGGGCATAGCGCAGAATCAGCCCGACTGCCAGCAGGCCGATCGGAACATTCAGCAGAAATACGCTTCGCCAGCCGAAGTACTCGATCATCAAACCGCCAATCACAGGACCGGCAGCCAATGCGATACCCCCACAGGCGCCCCAAAGTGCAACAGCGGCACGACGCGAGTCGGTGTCATGAAATGACACGCGAATCAGGGTAAGTGATGTCGGTATCAGAAAAGCCGCTCCAATGCCCTGCACGATACGCATGGTGATCAGCATGCTCATGCTGGCGGCGGCACCACAGCCAATGGAGGCAAGCGTAAAGAGTGCGAAGCCCGCGGCAAACACGGATTTTGCTCCCCATTTGTCGCCCCAGGCGCCCCCCAGGATGAGCAGGGCAGAAAAAGGCAACGCGTAGCTGTTGATGACCCACTGCAGGCCGGTGAGGTCACTACCGAAAGCAGTCTTGAGAGCGCCCAGGCCGACGTTGACGACACTCACATCGAGTTGAACGACAAGGAATCCCAAACAGGCGGCGATCAGGATCGCCCGTAGCGAGGCGGGTGAGATGGGTTTTTCGGACACTGGTTTAAGTCCAGGCATGTTGTAGGCGCGTGCTGATCATGAAATGCCAGTGCAGCCAGGCAGTGCCT
Organism: Pseudomonas sp. GM33; assembly: GCF_000282295.1. Classification (NCBI taxonomy): domain Bacteria; kingdom Pseudomonadati; phylum Pseudomonadota; class Gammaproteobacteria; order Pseudomonadales; family Pseudomonadaceae; genus Pseudomonas; species Pseudomonas sp. GM33. Next base: position 44,527 of record NZ_AKJO01000020.1, on the reverse strand, counting down.
GGCTGCACTGGCAGCACTGGCAGCATGGCTTACACGAATTGCAGAACTTCGTTAACAGCTTTGCGAGGCTTTTGAGGCCAGTTGGCCGAGCCTGGGTAGCCAACGGTGATCAACATCACCGGGATCTCCGTCGCGCCAAGACCGAACGCTTGTGCCACTGCCGATTGGTCGAAACCGATCATGGGCGTCGAAACAAGGCCTTGACCTTTGGCGGCGAGCATCAGGGTCATGGCCGCCAGCGAGCCCGAGCGGATTGCCTCATCGCGTTGCAACTGCGGGTTTTGCTGGTACATGCCTTGAGCGGCGCCCAGCCACATGTCGTAGATCGACTGGTCGATAATGCCGGCGTCCAGCGTCGGTTTCAGGGCTGAAGGCAGGGTTTCATGGGGATTGAGGGTGCCACAGACAATGAAGGTCACGGCGGCGTCCATGACTTTCTGTTGGCCGTAGGCCAGCGGCAGCAACCGTGCCTTGGCTTCACTGCTGCGAACGGCCAGGAACTTCCAGTTTTGGAGGTTGAAGGCCGAAGGGGCGTGCGTAGCCAGATCGATCAGGTCGCTGACCTGTTGGTCGGTCAACTCACGTTCAGTGTCGTAGCTGTTGGCGGAAATTCGGGACTTAATAACTTCAGCAATACCGGACATGGTGGTCTCTGTGCAGGGCGGGAGTGTGCGCAGCCACGGCGGTTACCGTCGGCGTGCGCAGTCAATGTAATTAGCGACTGAAGCCGTCGAAAGGGGTCATGTAGACCGCGCCGAACGGATCCAGGCGTTTGCGCACTTCAGCATCCGGCGTGCCGTAGACCACCAGACTTTTGATGGTGCACAACTCAAGGAAACGTTTGCCGAAGGGGGCGAAGGTGGTGTCTACGTGACTGACGATGGCGTCGGCGTTATAGCGTTCGAGGATGTGAACGGTGCTGTTGTCTTCGTTGACGCTGTATTCGTAAACCAGCGTGCCAGCCTCAGTGCGGGTGGCGGCCACGATATTGGAGATCAGTGCCTTGAACTCCGCAAACGCTTCGGGCTTTACAGCGAGGGAGAACAGGCAGGAAATATAGGAGTGCATGGTTAGCCCTTGCGTCAGAGGCTTGATAAAGCCATTGAGGATGCATCGCTGGCCAAGCCGATGCATTCGATGCTGATGGGGTCAGGATTTCTCGGGCGCGTCCCCGAACAGCTTGCCAGCACCGGCCCAATCCGAAGCCGCGACGTCCTCGAAAATGACGTAGATGTAATTGGCATCCGTACCGGTGTGCTTAACGATGCTTTCGGTGATCTCGGCGGCAACAGCGGCTTTTTGCGCGTGTTCTTTACCTTCGAACCAGCTCACACGTACGACGGGCATGATGATGTCCTTTTTGGGGATTGATGATCGGGAAGAGGTGCGCGACGTGCGATCACGAACTGCACCGTTACATTGCTGGAACTCATCTTACTGTTGCGAATAGTGGCGATAAACGGCCTAAAACTATAATGTGGGTAGATCAAAACTCTACAATTGGCGAATCGGCATGGTCCCTATCGAATCGTTTCAAGGCGTCATCACCTTCGTCGTGGCGGCGCGTTCGATCAGCTTCACCCAGGCTGCCGAGCGCCTCGGGGTGTCAAAATCCGCCGTCGGCAAAGCCATTGCGCGCCTGGAAGAACGCTTGGGTACACAGTTGTTTCATCGCACCACGCGTCGCATCTCCCTGACCGCCGATGGTGAGGCTTATTTCGTTGCGTGTTCTTCCGCCCTTGAAGAGATCGGTGCCGCAGAGAGCGGATTGGGGCCCGGTGGTGGCGAGCCCTCCGGACGCCTGCGAGTCGACATTCCTGTGGCATTCGGGCGTCGGGTCGTGGCCCCATTGCTGTTCGAGATCGCCAATAAGTACCCGGCTTTGCAATTGAGCCTGACGTTCTCCGATCACCTGGTTGACCCCTTCGAGGAAGGCATCGATTTACTGGTTCGCTTTGGAGAACTGCAAGACACCAGCGGTCTGGTGGCGCGACGCCTGACCCGACAACGCTGGGTCATTTGTGCCTCACCTGACTATCTGATGCGCTTTGGCGTCCCGCAGACCCTGGAAGACCTGAGCCAGCACCGTTGCATTGTCGGGCATCGACGCGGCCAGCCGCTGTCGTGGCGGGTCATGCAGACAGGGCAGACCGTACGTTACGCGCCACCTTCGACCCATCAGATTGGCGATGGGGAAGCCATGATTCTCGCGGCGGTCGCTGGCGCCGGTTTGTGCCAGATGCCACGCAGCCTGTTCCAGGAGGATATCCAGGCGGGCAGGCTGGTGGAGGTTCTGCAAGGGTATGAACCCAAAGCTGTCGATGTGCATGCCGTGTGGCCGAAGGTGTCTCACCTGCGACCGAAGGTCAGGTATGTGGTCGATGAGTTGGTCAGGCTCTGTGAGCATTGGCAGTGATGCAGTCCAATAGCGGAAAAGGCCTCACTTGAAGGTTTTTTGAGTGATAGAAATGACCAGTGCAACACTGGCGACAATGATGACCGCCCAGAAGTACTCCATGCTCGCGACCAGGGTTGATTGTTGGTGCAGGGATTGGGCAAGTGTCGCTACGGAAATCTGACTGGCTGGCCCTGCGCCTACAGAGGGTGTCAGTGCCTGAGTCAGCGTATGAGTCTGTTCCAGGTAGAGCGGATCGCCGGAGCCGAAGTGACTATTCAGGTTGTTGTATTGCAGCGTGGTTCGCCATTGCAGGAACAAGGTCGCGACGGTTGTACCCAGTGCCATGGCGATCTGAGCCAGCATACTTTTGATCTGATAAGCGTGGGCGAACAACGTGTCGTGGTGTGTCACATCGCGAAATGTCTGCATGGCCGCCGTGGCGAGCACCAGCATCACGAAACAGCCGTTAAGCACCAGTGCAGGCAAGATGTTTGACCACATGTTCGCGTCCGGCGTAAGGGATGAGGACAACCAGCCGAAGCCTATCAACGCTGCGAACCCGGCCACGAAGAACTTCTTTGGTGCAGGGAATTTCGGAATGACGACGGACATGATGCCCCAGGTGATCAACGCTCCCGCCAGGCCGAAAGCCTGAAAGGTACCGATTGTGTCCCACGAGTAGCCGAGTCCGGTCTGCAGAAAGTACGGCAGGATGTAGTTGTTGCCGCCCAGTACTATGTAGGTGAAGCAGAAGAGGGCCACCCCTAACATGTAGCGGTGTTGCATCAGGTCCTTAACCTTGAGAAAAGGTTCATGTTTACTGTGTTCGGTATGAAAAAAGATGTAGATGCCCAGCGCAGCGAGCAGAGCAAAGGCGATGAGAATGAAAGACTCGTTGTAAAAGTCGTAGTAAGAGCGTTGCAGAACATAAAGCAGGAAAAAACTGCTGACCGATAACAAGAGGATATTGGCCGGGCTGGAGGGCGTTCTTTCATCTTCCGGAGCGAGGGTGTTGGGCAAAAAACGCGTGCACAGAAAAGCGGCTATCAATGCGCCTGCGGCCAATATCGCGAAAATCGCGTGCCAGGTGTCCTCAACCACCACAAGTGACGAAAGAAATGGCGCCGAGGCCGTACCGCCCGCCAGACCAGTCGCAAATACCTTGACCCCGGCAAAACGTCCAGGGCCGGGCGGGAGCAGATTGACCATCAAGCGCGCGGATGTCATGAACGACGCTCCACCCAATGCCATGATGACCCGGCCGACTGTAAAGGTACTCAGATCAGTCCCCACGCCACACACGAAAGCGCCCACGACGTAGATGCTGATTGAACCGAGCATGAAGTTACGCCAGCCCAGCCGTTCGACCAGCCAGCGCTGCTTGGAAATCACCACAACGGCGATGCACGCATATAGCGCGGCGACAAGCGTGAACTCTTCGGGACTGGCGTCGATTTCTCCGCGGATTGGCGCCGAGGCGAATGCAATCATGCCTGCCTGCAAATATTCCAACGCGCATAACAGTCCCACTGTCAGCAATAAGGCGGCATTCTTTCTGTACATTGTCTGGCCCCGTTACAGATTCATATCTTTGGAGCCAGGACGATCTGCGTTAGCACTGATCACTTGCTCGACGATGTCGTTGGCATCTTTAAGCTCATTGTCAAAAATGTCAGTGCTGTAGGCAGGTTGCGGCGGTGTTCGAGTATTAAGAACAGGGCCGCTGGTGTCAGTGGTGTCCACCGAAACGCGCATGGACAACCCGAGGCGAAGCGGGTTTTGTGCAACCTCTTGAGGTTTCAGCGCAATGCGCACAGGAACGCGTTGGGTAACTTTGATCCAGTTGCCTGTAGCATTTTGTGCCGGCATCAGAGAGAAAGCGCTTCCAGTGCCCGCGTCCAGCCCGACAACCGTTCCGTGGAAATCCACATGGCGGCTGTAAGCATCGGCACTGAGGTGGACGGATTGTCCAATACGCAAATGTTCGAGTTGAGATTCCTTGAAGTTGGCGTTCACCCACACCTGATCCATGGGAACAACCGACATGAGCGCCACGCCCGGACTGATCCGCTGGCCAACTTGTACGCTGCGTTTGGTCACGATGCCTGAGGTAGGGGAGTAGACCTGCGTGCGGTGCAGTGAGATGTAAGCATCACGCAGATTGCTTGCAGCAACGAGAACATCAGGGTGGGTTCGAAGCGTCGTGTTGTCCACCATGGCCAGGCGAACTGCCAAGGCATGCCGCGTACCTTCCAGACCCGCCACGGCATTTTTGAGAACCTCTTCGGCATGGCTGATCTCCTCACGGGAAACGGCGCCACTGGAGGCAAGCTGATTGCGGCGGCGTACATCATCCTGTGCCTTGCGCACGTCGTTTTGTCGTTGGTTGACCTCGGCCTGCAACTGCTGCACTTGATAATACTGAGTGCGTGCCTGGCGAACAGCCCGGGCCAGGTTGGATTTCGCGCGCTCATATTGGATCTCGGCATCCACGGCATTGAGTGTGACAAGCGGCGAGTTAGTATCGACGTGATCCGTATTGTCGACATTGATCACCGTCACCGTACCGCTGACCTGCGACGTCACCTGAACGATATTGCCGTCCACATAGGCGTCGTCGGTGGTTTCTGTACCCTGTTTCAGAACGTACCAGCCTCCCAGCGTTACCACTAACAGCGCGATGATGAAAATCAAAAGAAGTCGAGGCCAGACAGGGGGTTTTCGGGTGACGGGTTCAGCAGCGGTGGAAGTATTGGACGTCATGATTTATCGGCTACGGTAGAGTTTGCATTGGCGGTCATGGGCAGTTCCGGGCGGTACCCACCACCCAAAGCCCGGCTCAAGTTGGCTTGCAAGGAAAGCGCTCTGGATTGCAGGTCGACCAACTGGCGTTTTTCAACGAGCGTTGCGTTCTGCGTTGCCAGGACTTGCAGGTAGGTAGCCAGTCCCGCGGCATAGCGCTTGTCAACGAGATCTGCGGCGGCCACGGCGGTCGCCACGGCTTCGTTTTGTTGAGCAAGGCGCTCCTTCAACCAGCGCAGCGAAGACAATTGATCGGCGATGTCACGCAGCGCATCGATGACCGTCTGGTTGTAGTTTTCAACAGCGAGATCGTAGGTCGCGTCCTGAGCATCCAGGTTTCCGCGCAAGCGGCCGCCTTCGAAAATGGGCAGGCTGATCGCCGGCGCGACGCCCAAAATGCGACTGCTGCGATCATTGAATGTGTCAAAAGCCAGGCTCTGCAATCCAATGAAAGCAGTCAGGTTCACATCCGGGTAGAAGCGTGCCTTGGCCACATCAATCTCATGACCGGAGGCTTCCACACGCCAGCGTTGAGCCACAACATCCGGGCGGTGGCCGATCAGCTCAGCAGGGATATTCGATGGCATCACGACCGAGTCACTTGATTCCAGGTGAGGTCGGGTGATTGTGCGACCACGGTCAGGCCCTTTGCCCAGCAATGAGGCGAGCTTGTTTTGATTGAGTTCGATGGACTCCTTCAGCGCTGCGATATTGGCTCTGCTGGCAGGTAAGGCTGCCTGAGACTGCTTGATGTCAATTTCCGTACCGAGCTCGGCGACGAAACGCTTTTTGGTGAGTTCCTCAATCTGCTCTTGTTGGTTGAGCAGGGCCTGCGCAACGTCGATTTGTTCATAGACATTTTGCAAGGTGATATAGGTTTGCACGATGGACGAGGAGAGAATGAGAGACGCGGCGCGCTCATCGACTTCCAATGCCTTTCGCCTGCCCACGGCCGCCTCGACTGAGGATCGGTTCTTCCCCCAGAAATCCAACTCATAGCCGACATTCAAGGTCCCTTGGTGAACGTTCTGCCATGTGCCCTTGGCGGGCGCAGGGGTCGTACCGTTGGAGCTGAACCGTTCGCGGGTAACGCTCATGGACGCACTGACGTCAGGGAACAACTGGGCACCCTGTATCGCTTCCAGTGCGCTGGCCTGGTGGACGCGCGCAGCGGCGGAACGGAGGGTAGGGTTGTTGGCAAGGGCTTCATGCATCAACTCGTCAAGTTGCGGATCCTTGAAACTGCTCCACCAGTTTTCGGCCGGCCACGAAGCCTCCGAGAGCTTGATTCCGCTGTTGGCTAGCGTCTCGTTGACCTCGGAAGGCTGCAACATGTGTGATAGCGGTTTCAGATCGCTGAACGTGCATCCAGAAAGCATCACCAGCACCACCGCTAACGATACGTTCCTGCCTGATGTCGTGAAGGGCGGCCTGTCCTTTGCCCCCTGAGTAGATGGAATTTTCATTAACGATTTCTCTGAAGCCTGCGGTGAAAATGAATAAGGGCAGGGTGTTTCAACAAGAGTGGTAATAAACACTGTTAGTGTCGTTATACTTATTAAAAAACCGCCGAAGCGGCATTGTCTGCTTATCCAGACCTCAAACCCTTCACGACAATGGCAACGGCACTGTCGATGTAGTCCAGGTTTTCGAGGTTTGCCGTGACCAGGTGAAGCCAGGACATACCAGTCAACATCGAGACAGCGCTATCAACGGCTGGACCATCGTGGATATCCCCTGCTTCCACCGCCCGGGCAAAAATCTTTCGCAACGTGCGCTCGCGACGTGGCAAAAACTCTTTCCTGAACTCCTCAAGCGTTTTGGGCTCGTGCTGGATCTCGGCAATCAAGCTGCGCAATGTTTCGCCCGCGCTTGAAGTGCGCCACCAGTTCCAGAGGGAGCGCAAGTGAACGATCAGGTCGTTCTCCAGATCCCCTGTGTTCGGTTGTGTCACAAACGTCAATGCGGTGCGTTCATACACATCCCTGAGCAAAGCGCTCTTGTTCTTCCACCAGCGATAGATCGTAGGTTTGCTCGAACCGGCACGTTCCACCAGCGCATCCATCGTAAATGCTTGATACCCGCGCTCCTCAAGGATCGCCGCAGCTGCCTCAAGAATGGCTTCTGTACTCTGAGGGCTGCGCACAGCGCCGATGGAGGATCGGCTACGCGCCTTGACGGGTTTGGGCTGGTCGGAATTGGAAGTCATATTGTGTTCTGAATGGTTTTGCAGGGCCTATAGAAACTGTGAGTATTTATAAGTTCAAAAATACCTTCAGTCAATAAGAGAAGCTCATTTCAAGTATTCAATCCGTGAATAGTCAGTATGGTGCCAGGTTATGATCTGTTGCTGAAGTTGATGTTACAGTGATAATTATTTTGATCATGCGCTATTAATTTATTGCTGATTTTCATTAGAAATACCCACGCGACAGACGTTTGGAGGTACGAGTGGCTACGCATTTAATTGACGTATTTAATGTACTTGAGAGCGTTAATAAAGCGATGGGAGATTGGATAGAAAAGTCCATTGCCAGCCACAATCTGGCGGTTCTGGATTTTCGTATCCTTGATAGCTTGGCCCAAGGCAATACAGTCACTATGGACCAGTGCGCCAGGCATTTAAACATCATGTCATCCAAAGTTTCTTCAAGTGTGGAGAAACTTGAAAAAGTTGGCTACGTGCAGCGTCGTCGCGACCGTCCGGATAGACGAATGGTTTTTTTGCAATTATCTGACGAGGGTCTTGAAATATATGAGCTTGCTCTAAACACGTTGAATGAGCAGTGGCGAAACGTGCTGAGTAATGTCGGCACCGATGTAAAGCAAATGGCTGCACTTTTCGCTGGCCCAACTCTAGCCCCCGTTGGGGATTTGGTCAAAAACCTGCTGCGGGAAAGAAATCCGGCCGTTTAATCGGCATGGCGATACCCATGGAGTCGCGGCGGCTATTGAATCTCAAAGCCGCCGCGTCACTTTCGATGAATCGCTCAGTTACACCGAGCGATTGCTTAGAGTATGTCTAGAGGGTATTCGATGAAGGCTCGGACCTCGTTCAGGTTAGGGCCGACATCGCGGTCTGCCCGGTAAATCGAGTTTCGCAACTTGAATGACAGATCCTTGAGTGAGCCCTCCTGCACCACGTATTTGACCTGGTTGAAGAACTCACGCTCTGTATTGTCTTGCTCTCCACCTGTATCGATGTTGCTGCCGCGTACATATGCTGTCTTGTATGCAAGCCCCGGCACGCCGAACTCCGCGAAGTCCAGCTCGTAACTCAGTTGCCACGACTGCTCGTCTTTCAGGTTGAAATCAGAGTAGTAAGAGTTGGCGACATAAATGGCGCTACCACCGTCGCCATAGTCATAGGCGTAGCCGGCATCGCCGCTGTTACGCTGATGGGCGACGATAAACGCATGCGCACCGACGCTGTATTTAGCCGCCAGACTCCAGATAGTGTTGGTGTCATTGACGCCATCGCCACCAAAATCCAATGCCGCTTGAGAGCCATTGGCGTAGTCGGTGCGGTAGATGTTGAAGTCGAGGTTCAGCGCCTGGGAATCGGAAAACGGCACGGTATAATTTACGTTGCCATAGTATTTCTTGTAGGTGTCCTTAACGTCGGAGTGATACGCCGCGACACTCAAGGCGTCGGTCACACTGTAGCTGCCGCCAATCACATCGATGCTCTTGAGATGATTCGGATCCCGTGACGGATCGCCCATCGGGCTGTCCGCGGTGAACCGTCCGGCATTCAGTTCCAGCCCTTCGATTTCCTTGCTTGTGACAAGCGTGCCCGTAAAGGCTTCGGGCAACAGACGCGAGTCGTCGTATGCGAGCACTGGCATAGACGGGAACTGGTTGCCGTAGCGCAATACGGTGTTGGAAAAGCGCAGTTTCAGTGTCGCCCCTGCCTCTGAAAGGTCGTCGACAGGGTGGCCATCGCTGTCGGCGTCAAAAAAGGCTGTGTAATTGCGCCCGCGACCGCTATCGAGCTTCACACCGAGCAAGCCATAAACATCCAGGCCGACACCGACTGTTCCCTGGGTAAAGCCAGACTGGAATGTACCAATGAAGCCCTGGCCCCATACCTTGGCGTCATTGGTGTCGTTCTTGTAGTCGCGATTGAAGTAGGCGTTGCGCAACAGCAGTTTCAGATCACTGTCTTCAATGAAGCCCTTGGCGTCGGACTGATCGCTTGCAAACGCACAGGGCGTGCCTACCGACATCAACGTACACGCGATCGCGACGTGTTTAGGATTAAACATCAGATACTCCCAATAGCTGTTTTCTTGATTTTGGTGTTGGCAGGAGGCTGCAAAAGTCGCTGATAACCACAATCAAAAATGGGTTGCTGGCAGGAGAAATTGTTCGTCTAGGAGTTCCCACCCGTTGCAGCGGGACGATAAATACTATTGAAAGCGCCTCGAAGATAAGTCCTATTTTTGATTCTAATTATCTATTAAATCAATGATATAGGCGTTCGAAATGCAGGTAAGCTGACCGGGATGAATGCAGAGGGTGCGGCTCTCGACCCTAGTGCAGGTGAATCTCCAATTCATCACTCCTTTGGTGTTTTTTTTGGCCCGCCCACGCGCGGGCCTTTTTTATGTGCGCCATCCGCAGCGTGTTACTTGCATCCTGCGTGACGTTGATAGCCGCGTTGCCAACGCCAGGCTACAACCATACAAGTAATAATCGGGCCCAGTGGGTGCCGGGGCTAATGACCACTGCCTGGGTAGCCGTCAGAATCATTGTCAATGGAAGGCAGTCGCCAACCGTAGTGAAGCGATGCCATCCGCAACACGGTGCATCCCGCGGCAGTCAACCACGAAATCACTACCGAATTTGCACCGCTGTAGCTGAGCAAAACCTCAACACTTGCGCCTGCCAAAGCGGCCGACGCGTAGATCTCCCGCTGCAAGATACTTGGCACGCGTGACAGCAAAATATCTCTGAGTACTCCGCCTCCGACAGCGCTGACCATCCCCAGTACTATCGCGACTTCGGCACCGGCCTGAACGGCCAGTGCCTTTTTCGCGCCTGCCACTGCAAACAGCCCAAGGCCAATTGAGTCGAACAGTTGTACGGGGGATTTCATTCGACACACCATCGGATAAGCACACACCACCCACGCAGCAGCGATCAGCGACACGACCAGATAGCGCCAGCTCGACAGCCCGGCTGGCGGCAGTGTACCCAAGCAGAGGTCGCGAAGAATCCCGCCACCGCATGCGACGATGAACGTGATGGAGGCGATGCCGAACAGGTCCAATCGCTGCTGGCGTGCGGCAACTGCGCCGCTTACACCAAATGCGAATGTACCTAGCAGATCTATGACGGTGTATATGAGGTGAGTGTCCATTGCTGCGCTACTCAGCGTTATCGAACCAGGCGAATGCTGCGCAAAGCATCGTTTCGAGCCCCGTACGCAATGTGGGGTGCAGTAAAGGTGCGAACTGTGGCGAGTGATTGCTTGGGATGCTGTTTATTTTTCCCTTGGCCTTGGCCTGTTCGTACACTTGAGGATCTGTACAACCTACGAACCAGAACACGTAGGGCACCTTCCAGGCTCGGCCGAACACACTGAAATCCTCACTGGCCGCTGCCGGCGCCGTTTCATAGGCTCTGTCACCAAACCAGGCGCCAAATGCATCAGCCAAACGGGTAGAGGCGCGCTCATCATTAACCGTCAACGGGTAGCGGTTGATTGTTGTGATCTCCGGATCGCGTGGAGCATTGGATGCAGAGCATTCGGCGCAGCAGATACGCTTGATGGCGCCGAGCATGTGCTCGCGCACGCCCTCATCGTAGGTGCGCATATTGAGTTTCAAGGTTGCATTGTCCGGAATGATGTTCTCCTTGGTGCCAGCCTGTAACGAGCCGACAGTCAGGACTGCCTGATCCAGCGGGGAGATTTCCCTCGATACAATGGTCTGCAGGCGCAGCACCGTTGATGCCGCCATGATTACCGGATCTACCGAAGTTTGCGGCTGTGAGCCATGGGCGCCACGGCCGAACATTTTGATTTTCAGACTGTCACCGGCCGAAAGAATGGTGCCGCTGCGGTGTCCCACAGTACCGGCTGGCCCCACCATTACATGCTGACCAAGAATGATGTCTGGCTTAGGGAAGCGATCGAGCATGCCGTCGTCGATCATGTTCTGCGCGCCCACACCCACTTCTTCACCCGGTTGGAAAACAGCCAGAAGAGTACCCCGCCAAGTATCGCGGTTTTCGGACAATACCCGAGCAACCCCCATCAACCAGGTGACATGCATGTCATGCCCACACGAGTGGCAGACAGAAACCTCCACACCATCTTCATCACGGGTGACCACGTTGCTGGCATAGGGCAGGCCTGTTGCCTCGGCCATGGGCAACGCGTCCATGTCGGCGCGCAGCATTACCACCGGGCCCTCACCGTTGCGCAGCACGCCGACAACGCCGGTGACACCAATTTCGCGTGTTACCTCGTACCCGTAACGCACCAGGTAGTCGGCGGCGATTTTCGCGGTGCGATACTCATACATCGACAGTTCAGGATGACGGTGCAAATCCTTGTAGATCTCCTCCAGCTCAGGCAACAAGGCATCGAGATCGGGAATCAACTTTTCGAGGGACGACATGGGGTACTCCTTAAAGTAAAAGAGGGCGAAAAAAGTGAGCGGCAGACGGTGTCAGGAAGGCGGAAGCAGACTTTCCATCAGCTTTGAAAGCAGGCCATCAAGGGCCACGCGTTCCTTGGGCGTGAGCGCGCAAACAAGCTGATTTTCAAGTTCGGAGCCGACGACAGAGGACTCGTCAGCGATCCGCGAGCCCTCGGCGGTTGTGCGCAAACCAACGCTACGGCGGTCGACCGGGTGAGGGGCTCGCGAGATGAGCTCACGCGACTCCAGCAGCGCCAAAGTCTTGGAGAGCAGTGTCTTTTCCAGGAAGGCCCGCGATGAAACTTCTTTCGGAGTGATGTCAGGGCTAGCCTGAATCAAACGCAAAACCCGCAATCCTCGGACATCCAGATCCCAATGCTGAAGGTACACGTCATTCGCGCGCTCCATCAGCAAAGCACTGGTCATATCGAGTTTGAAATTCAGAAAGTCGGAATACATGGCAGGCTCCAGTCGGATGGCTGAAGTATAGCTATATAGTTGAAATATTCAACTATAATTTCAGTGACTGGCCGCTCTTTGGCTTAAGCACTGGAGCCCTGAATACCCGTTGCCGGACAAGCACAAAACCGTCCGGCACATTCATGAGTGACAACGCTAACTCGATCCGTTATCGAATCAACGACACGCCACTGAGGGTTTGCAGTGCCTCAAAGCTGATATCGGCAACAATTTCTCTGACCTGCAAGCCTTTGGGAGTGACGTCCAGAATAGCCAGGTCCGTATAAATGCGGGTCACGCAGCCAATACCGGTAAGAGGGTAGGTGCAGTGCGGCACCAGTTTGCTTTCGCCCGCCTTGGTCAGGTGATCCATCATGACGAACACCTGACGTGCCCCCGTCGCGAGGTCCATCGCACCTCCGACTGCCGGAATGGAACCTTCGGCGCCGGTGTGCCAGTTGGCAAGGTCGCCGTTGACCGAAACCTGGAAGGCGCCAAGCACAGCAATATCGATGTGCCCGCCGCGCATCATCGAGAACGAATCGGCGTGATGAAAATAGGCGCCACCGGGTAGCAGCGTCACATGCTGTTTGCCCGCGTTGATCAGATCATCGTCTTCCTCACCCGGCGCAGGACTCGGTCCCATGCCGAGTACACCGTTTTCACTGTGCAGGAACACTTCCTTGTCACCCAAGTAGTTGGCCACCAGCGTGGGTACGCCAATGCCCAGATTCACGTAATAGCCTTCGAGAATATCGTCGGCCACACGCTGGGCCATTTCGCTACGTGATAGTTTTTTCATAACAGTCATGGCGAGCCTCAGTTGACGTTGGCATTCGAGATAGGGGAGAGCGGCACTGCAACCACGCGCTGAACGAAGATCCCCGGCGTGATAATGTGCTCGGGGTCCAGCTCTCCCAACTCGACAATTCGCTTGACCTGGGCGATTGTCGTTTTCGCTGCCATTGCCATGATCGGTCCAAAATTACGCGCGGCTTTGCGATAGGTGAGATTGCCCCAGCGATCGCCATTTTCAGCCTTGATCAGTGCGACATCGGCATGCAACGGCATTTCCAGCACATAGTTGCGACCGTCGATCACCCGGGTTTCCTTGCCTTCGGCCAGCAACGTGCCGTATCCGGTTGGCGAATAAAACGCACCGATTCCAGAGCCTGCCGCGCGAATGCGTTCGGCCAGATTGCCTTGTGGCACAACCTCAAGCTGCACCTTTCCTGCCAGGTAGAGTTCGTCGAATACATAGGAATCGGATTGGCGTGGAAACGAACAGATGACCTTGGCCACTCGCCCGGCCTTGAGCAATGCGGCCAGACCGATCTCACCGTTGCCGGCATTGTTGCTGATGATGGTCAGCTCGCGAGCACCCGAAGCAATGACACCATCGACCAACTCCGACGGCATCCCGGCAGTGCCGAAGCCACCCACCATGATGACCGAACCGTCGGCAATACCGTCCAGTGCAGCAGCGACGGATTCAAATGTTTTGTTGATCAAGACGTACTCCCGTTTTTGTGTTGGCTGAACAGAATGATCTGATGGAAAACCCGATTGGATCATCGTGACTGCTAGGTGTGCATAGCGTGCCAAACAACGGGTGGAGGTGGGTGTCCCGGCACGAGATGTCGTGCGATTAGCGAACGAAACCGTGAATAGTTGAACGGGAATGAGTAAAAGACCTTGGCGTCAATCGCAGGGTTTCGGCGTGTCGCGGCCGTCAGCGAGAGACGGTCGACGGGGAGGATAACCGAACAACAAAAAAACCGGTCATACACCGGTTTTCCTGTTTCTTTGAGGTTCCCTGATCGAGAGTTCAGAGCGCAGCTTTCACCTGAAAACCGAGCACCAGTGCATTGTCGATGTCTTGCCCGGAAAATGCGCCCGGTTCGATGATGTATTGCACGTTCGGGCGAAGCGTCAACCAAGGAGTGGCTTGGTAGCCATAGCCAAGCTCGATCAGTTGTTCGGCACTGTCCAAATTCGGGAACGTTGTGCCATTGGCCAGCGCGGCGTCTTCCTGCACATCGCGGCTGCGCGGGTTAGGTACAGCCCGGCCATAGCCCAGAGCGACGGTGTCACGCGGGCGACCTTCGAAGGGTTTGTACAGAACCACACCGGTGCCGTACCACTTGGTGAACGGTGAAGCTGCTTCGCTGGCCGACGAGTATTGGCCGAAGGCGTGCAGGCTGCGCCCCTCGGACGATTGCGAACCCCACACGGCCTGCTCAACCAGCAGATAATAACCGCCGCGGCCGGACACTTCTTTATCGCTGCCGATGCGTTTCACGTCGGAGCTATCGTAGTAGTAGCCAAACTTGTACTCGCTAGGCAACTCACCCGCGTGCTTGTACACCAGTTCGATCGGCACCACAGTGCCGGTCGTATGTTTCGGGCCCAGATGCCAGGCACGGCTGGAATTGCCATTGCTCTCAGGATCGACATTGAAGGCCGCCACACGCAGCTGCCAAGACGACGACAGGTCGTATTTCATGCGCACGCCCAAGTGGGCGTTGGGGTAGTTGGTCCAGCCACTACCGCCGGACATGTTCAGCGGATGACCACAGAAACCGGCGTTCATGAAGTTGCAGAGAATGCCACTGTCCAGGCCACCGAGGTCGTTACCCATGGCCATGTAACCCAGCTTCACATTGAGCGCCGGGGTGAACAGGCTGCGCTCGTAACTCAGTTCAGTCAGGCGAGTGTAAAGACCGCCGTAGTTTTCCTGGATGGGCAGACGGTTGCCGACCAGATCCTCGGAGGCGCTATTACCGCGTCGGTCGTTGATAGTCAGCTGAATCTTGCCGGCGTTTTCCACGCCATACAGTTTGCTCAGGTCGAACTGCGCGCCGAGCTTGATGTTCTGCGAGTAACGAGCCGAACGGTGTAGGCCGCCATCGGCGTTGTAGGCGGTTTCGCCGCTGTAATCACCGGTGAATTTGATGCCTTCCTGATCCATCTGGTGGCGCAGACCACCCCAATCGCCGGTCAGGGTACTGCGGGTAAAAAGGTTCGAATCGGTATCAGCGAAGGCAGGAAGGGAGGTGCTGCAGGTCAGGCCCAACAGCAAGCCCCAGCCTGCATGAGAAAAGCGAACAGCCAAAAACATGTGAGTCTTCCTGGTGGAATCTTGAATGATTTCGCAAAGCGGCGTGGCACCCCGCAGGTGCCGCGCACAGAGAGATTGCCCGCCAGTGAGGCGGGCACAGCGGCTTACGGCAAGGCGTAAGCCATCACGTAGTCGCCGCGGTCGGTCGACTGGCGCGCACCACCGGCAGTGATGACGATGTACTGCTTGCCGGTCTTCGGTGAGACATAGGTCATCGGGCCGCCCTGACTGCCGACTGGCAGGCGAGCTTTCCACACCTCTTCACCATTGCCACTGTTGAAGGCGCGCAGGTAGAAGTCCTGAGTACCGGCGATGAAGATCAAGCCACCTTGAGTCGACAGGGTGCCGCCGAGGGTCGGCAGACCAATCTTGATCGGCAGGTGCATGCGAATACCCAGCGGGCCGGTGTCTTCAACGGTACCGACCGGAACCTGCCAGGCAACTTTCTGCGTTTTCATGTCGATGGCGGTCAGCGTGCCGAACGGCGGTGCCTGGCAAGGAATGCCGGCGACCGACAGGAAGCGGTTTTTGTTCACCGCATACGGCGTGCCCTTGAGCGGCACGGCGCCCATACCGGTGTTCAGCGCTTCGCCACCGGACGTGGCCTGGCCTTTGTTCTGCGACGGGATCATCTGAATCCACAGGCCCAGACGCATGTCGTTGACGAAGATGAAACCGTGCACCGGGTCGGTGGATATGCTGCCCCAATTCATGCCACCTAGCGAACCCGGGAAACTCAGCGAGTTGTCGGTACCAGGCGCGGTGTACAGGCCGTCATAACGCATCGATTTGAAATCGATTCGGCACAACAGCTGGTCGTACGGCGTCGCGCCCCACATGTCGGATTCGGTCAGGTGCTGAGCACCGATCTGCGGCATGCCCACCGATTTTGGCTGGGTGGGCGAGTAGGGTTCGTTAGGGATGTTTGCCGCCTTGACCGGTACTTCTTTAACGTCGGTCAGCGGTTTGCCGGTGGCACGATCGAGCACGTAGATCTGCCCGGCCTTGGTGCCGATGACCAGCGCCGGTACGGTTTTGCCGTCCTTGGTGAAGTCGATCAGGCTCGGCTGCATCGGCAGGTCGAAGTCCCAGAGGTCGTTGTGAACGGTCTGGAACACCCAGCGCTCTTCACCGCTGGAGGCGTCCAGCGCCAGGATCGAGGCGCCGTAGGTATGATCGAGCTTGCTGCGTTCGACACCATAGATGTCGGTGGAAGAACTGCCCATCGGCAGGAACACCGTGTTGGTCGCCGGGTCATAGGACATCGGCGCCCAGCTGTTCGGCGTGCTGCGCACGTAAGTGCTGCCGTCGGCCGGCGCGTTGCGATCCTGCGGGTTGCCCGGGTCAAATGCCCAACGCATGGTACCGGTGATCACATCGAACCCACGGATCACGCCGCCCGGCATGTCGGTTTGCACGTTGTCGGCCACGCGACCGCCAACCACCACGGTGGTGCCGGCCATCAGCGGTGCGGAAGACAACTGATAATAGCTGTCCGGCACATCACCCAGGCCTGCCTTCAGATCGACCTGACCGTTGTTACCAAAATCCTGGCAGAACTCGCCGGTGTCGGCATCGACCGCGATCAGGCGGGCATCAATGGTGTTGGTCAACAGACGGCGCTGGCAGTTGGCTGCCGGGGCAGGTTTGGCTTCGATGATGCTCGAGTTGCCTGGCTGAGCGATGTCCTTTGTGGCATCGAAATAAGCCATGCCACGGCAACGCTGCCAGACTTTCGACTTCGCGTTGATCGCGTGTTTCCAGAGTTCCTTGCCGGTGTCGGCATCCAGAGCGATCAGATTGTTGTGCGGGGTGCAGATGAACACTTTGTTTCCGATCTGCAAAGGGGTGAGCTGGTCTTCGGCGCCATTGCCATCGCTCTCGGCGACGTCGCCGGTGTGGTACGTCCACGCTACCTTCAACTTGTCGACGTTATTGCGGTTGATCTGATCCAGCGCCGCAAAGCGGCTACCGCCCTCGGTATTACCGTAGTGAGCCCAGTCCTTTTGCGCGTTGGCTGGCTCGACCGGCGTCAGTCCTGGGCCTGTGCCGGTCGCGGCGACTGTCGGGTGTGCAACGAACATATTGCCGGCGGCCACCGCCAGCCCGATCGCCAGTACTGCAGCGATGCCATAGGCGCCACGGCCCGGAACGCCACCGTTGGCACGCTTAAGCAGTGGATAGACCAACGTCACGGCCAGGCCGATCGCGCTGAACATGAACAGGCGCGAGAACACCGGCCAGAACACCAGGCCCGCGTCGCTGATGGCCCACATTGCTGTACCCACCAGAAAAGCTGCAAACAGCCAGGCACCCGCCGGTTTGAAACAAGCGATCAGCAGACCGGAAGTGGCCATTACCAGACCACCTACTAAGAAGTACCAGGAACCTCCCAGACTGACCAATTTCACGCCGCCTGCAGCCAGTGCCAAGCCGAGCAGGGCGATGATCACGCCCAGCCCGACCAGAATAAATTTTGATATGCCCGAAAGGCGATGACTCTGCTTCACGTTAAGTGTCCCGATGAAATGATCTGTGCATTATATAGATAGCTAACTATCTAGTTAAATCATAATTCGGAATGAAGCGTATTTCACTGCTCAATTACGCGCCCGATCGAAGAGCCGCGCGCCTCAGGGATTGCAGGGATCGTTGAACGTAAACATAAGGCTCTTTTTAGTTAGGGGAGAGCGGATTTATGACAGGTATGGATCACGGCGTGGTAGTGCGAATCGAACAGACTCAGCCCCGAATTACCGACAATTAGCTGTCAACGGCGCGGCAACTGTCATAGAAACTTTTGAGATCTTGTTGGACAGTAGAACGCTCGTTGCTGAGCTGGAAAAATTGAGCTCGTGGAGGCACTCGAAGGTGTCGAACAGCAGTTGTGGAAATGGGGAGTACCCTCCGCCCAATCGATGCTATTAGGTAACCGGCAATAAGGCGGATCTGCATTGCTCAAACCACCAGTCACCCAAGCAGCACAGGACTCGATTACACGGGCGAGACGTGAGTTACTTTTTATCAGTGCACCGCTGTCGTTGCGGACAAAGGTCGTCCCGACCGCCTCAAGCGCTTGAGCAACTTTTTTTCCAAGCCAGGCGGCACGATAAAGAATGGCGATTTGCTCAGATTTAAACCCACGATTGAGCAGGGAGGGCAGGATGCTATCGGCGATGTGCCGGGCTTGTTCATCGTGGCCACCCGCCACCGAACCGAGTCCAACCGTTCCATCAACGGTGAAACAAGTTTATTCGCGATACCTCATCCCGCCCTTAGGGATTTTCAACCACTGTCAACGCTTGGTCTTGGGGAATAGCTGATGAAGTGAGCGGCTGACTTATCGCCAACGCCCCGAAGGAATCTGCCGTGTCGATGTAACGCATAGCTGACTTCATATCCTTCCAACCGACGTAGGTCATCAGCGCTTTGATATCCCACCCGTTCGCCGCTGCCCAGGTGGCGAAACCGCGACGCAGCGAGTGGCTGGTGTACAGATCGCCAGACACGCCCGCGCGATTAAAAATTCGCCGCAGCAGTGGAATCAGGCTGTTGGCGTGAAAGCCGTCTTCAGCCAGATGCCCCCAACGATCGAGCTTTCTGAAGACTGGGCCTTGCACAATGCCGGCGACCGTGATCCAGTTAATGTAAGCTTGGACCGGACAGAGCTTCTTTAGCGCCGGGGTACGAAACGTCGTGCCGCGGTGCTGGCGATCGCCTTTGCTGTGCGGCAGGTAAAAGGTGATGCCCACGCCGGCTTGCGCCTGAGTGTGTTCTACCTGCAAGCGTGACAGCTCATCCCCGCGAAAACCCCGCCAGAATCCGATTAACACCAAGGCGATATCACGCCGACTACGCAGCAGGCTTTCCAGATCCTGGCGGGCGGCCGCTTGCGCAGCCTCTTGCTCCAGCCACTGAGCGGCTTGCTCCAGGTGCTGCAGGAGCAGGGGAGTGGCTTGTTTTTCCTGGGCGGGATGCAGCGCGCGAATGCCCTTGATCATCTGCCGCACCGCCGGCGTCTTGGTCGGATCGGGGAAGCCTTGGGTGATGTGCCATTGGGCGAGGGCGGCCAAACGCTGCTTCAACGTGCTGATGGTGTGCTGATCGGCGTACTCGGCGAGATAACGCACGATGCCATCGCCGGTCGCGGGCAGAAAGCCGCCCCAGGTTACTTCGAAGTGTTCCACCGCGGCACGGTAACTGCGCCGGGTGTTGTCCCGGGTGCCGGCCTGCAGGTACTGATCCGCCTTGCTCATCTCGATTGCTCGACGCTTGATCATCAATATTTCGTCAAAGACTGGCGTCTCCTGAACGTTCGCTGCGATCACTCTTGGTTAACTGAAATCTCAGCTGATCGGATATCAGAGGCCTCCAGCCTGAAAGGGATCGCAGGTCGTTCTCTCCTGGATTTCGCTGGCCGTACACGAGATTCCGGTGGTTCCATTTGTTTTGGTGTTGAAGTACTTTGAAGGTAGCACCTAGATCCCGCAAAAACGATCACTTCAATCGTAATACCGGAGTTTCGTGTACGGCCGTTTGACCTATCAAAGTAAACCCGCGCAGGAGGTCTGAACGATGACTGATAAGCCCGTTGGATGTCGTCCCTATAGCCGATTTGAAGATGGGTACGAGGATCTTCCACTCGATTCAAACGAGATCGAGGTGCGCCTGGCTATCGCTGACTATGTGATTCGCCGAGTTGCTGGCACACCCACGGGTGAAAGCATTTTCAAGGGGTTGGTCAGGAATTTTGAGAACCGCTACCCACACCATAAATTGCTCGCTCTTTATTTGACTAGCCCTGAATCTTTGGTATCGGAAGACGAGGAAAGTGAGTCAGAGGTTGAGGTTGAGGTTGAGGTTGAGGATAGCGAGGCCAGCCTTTCACTGAATAAGCTGGATATCAAATTGTGTGAAAGCCTGCTCCATTATCATCCGGATCAAGAACCGTGTGGCCCACTCGCAGGATTGAGCTTTGATTTCACTGAACGAGAATCCCGTCGCCGAAAAAAGTGACGGTCTTTGAGTGTTAGGAGGTAATGCCAGCCTAAATCCTCGAGACGCGTATCGAAACCGCGGACAAGGTCTCCGTCAGGTTTTTTTACGTATCGGTGCTTTAAAAGGGAGCAAAGAATGAGCGCTAAAGTCGATAGCGATATCGCAGCTAATGCCCGAGCCAAGCTTGAGCGTCTGCAAAAGTCGTCCAAGTATCGTAGCTTTTTTAACGTCGATGCTATTGATGCTTTTAGTAAGGTAGAAGGCACCGCTTTCGCCGGTGTGCCCTTGAAGCGTACGAAGGTTTTTGACGATCCATCGTCGCGTGGCTGATTGCCGATGATATGAAAAATCGAGCATTGCTTGGTTTATGTGATCACTCTTTTGAGGCACCACAGCTTCCTACAATATCTTGAGTCGTAAAAACCACGTCTGAGTGCGTCAGAGGTGAAAGGGCACGGCAGGCACCACGACTGAGGCAGAGACCTTTTTACTGGAAAATCAGTCATGCCCGTCCGCCTTGTGGGTGAACAATACCTTGACGTTCGCTGGGTCTATCTCGGTGCTGATTTCCAATTGCGAATACGACCGGCCAGCAACTGTCAAAATCGGTATTCTCTGCCCATCTTGATTGATCGCTTCGCTCGCCTCAAGAAGCGGTTCCATGCACCACTGACCAGTTTTGTTGACAAAACCAGGGGTGACATAGTGGATAGACCGAATTCGAAAGGAGTCATGCTGCTGCTCAAGGATATCTTTCAGTGAGTCAAACGAAGAGACCATGAGCATCTCACCCACGAACTCCTTGCCTTCACGAACCTCTGCGTGCAGATAAAACCATGGACACATTACCGTCTGTCGAACGAAGGGGCGTGCAAGAAAATCGTCGTTGAATAGGCTGGAAAAGATCATCGATCGTCCATGCTCCTGGTTCATGGCAGGCCTCTCAGTGTCACAAATGACCAATATATGTTGTAGTCATATATTGTGCAATGAAGCTTTATCGTTCCTTTTGTGAGATCGCAAAATGGAACTGAGGAAAGCATTTGGGGCAACGCTTAGGCAGGTTCGCCTTCAGAAAAACCTTACGCAGGAGGATTTTGCTCTTGTCAGTAGCCGGACCAATGTCAGCTTGCTCGAGCGAGGCGGCACCAGCCCGACGCTTGATAAGCTCGAAGAGCTTTGCAGCGCTCTCGGCATCCATCCGGTCAGCTTGGTGGCGGCATGCTATATGCGGAAAGAAAACACCGGGGATATCAGGAGATTTCTATCCCATGTAGAGAATGAGCTGCAACTCATTGGAATGTCATCGACAATGGAAAAGGAGGGCAGGTGTGACATCTGACCCTCATAATCATAGAGCGCATGGAATTAGCTCAACTAAATAGCCGTTTAGTTGAATTATCAATGAGTCAGCGGAAAATCTCGATTTGTCCGCTGCTATTATCGCGTGAGTAGCGACAAAAACCGGGAGTAGGCACGCGCTTCGCTGGCTTTCACCGCAATCAGTGCCCAAATTTGCACCTGAGGCGATGTGCCAAGCGTAATCTTAACAATCCACGGGGGCACGAATTACGGTGAATCGTCATCGATAATTCCGCTCTTAGCAGGATAAATCCTCTGGTTAGTCATTGAGTGGCGACTGGAGGGACCGGTGGGGATTTGTATGGCAGTACCTATTTAACAGTTAAAAGAGGAATAAATTTGGGGAATAAATTTCTTCACCGATCGGGTTGCCTAGCGTTGAACGGAGCGCCATCCTGAAAAAACGGCTCAATTTACCCATTTTTCCCGCAACCAGTTCCGTTTTCAAATGCTAAGCGGCGGTGCTATTACCGTTGCAATACCACGACGAATTTCTTCAATTTAATCAGTGCTTTGGAACACATTTTCGCTAAGAAACGGATGTTTTCAATAAAAAAGTGATCTGATGGTGTGTTTCTATCTTATTGATTTAAGTGGAGTTTTTAAAAGGCCGAGCATTCCCGTCTTTAGCTGACATTCACAGTAGCTGGGGGTTAAAATGTACCTGGGAGACGGTCTGTGTGGAATACCTATGAGTACGCATAATGTATATTATGTTAAACGACAGGTCATATCATAGATGTTCATGAGCTGCCTAAGCCACTGATTCGACAAAACCGTTTCTGACGTCCGTTCTCTCGACGAGCCATGTACCAAATGTTCATGACGGCCTTTTAATGAAGACCTTCCAGTGAAATTGGTTCAGAACCGTTTCTCTTCCGGTCAGCACGTGCCGCTACTTGTGCAGGATGGTCAGGTAGTGATTGGCGGCGGATTCCATTTTCCAGTGAGTGCGTCAGAAGAAGGCGCATAAAGACGCATGGTCAGGTTGAACGGGCCTTTGGGTGCGAGCAGCCAGTTGGCTTCTTTGTCATTGCCCGGACTCTCGTTTTGTATATAGAGGTCGAGTGAGCCGTCAGTGTTATGCCGCAGTTCGACACCTTCGGTGGCTTCCACAAGCTCAATTTTCTCCAGCTCAGCAACGAGCGTCTTACTGTCCAGCAATATCTCAAGAGAGTCCGTAGTGAATCCTGATTGGTGGCCATTCAATTGCAACGATTCTAAACATGAGCGCAAATTGACGGTCGAGACGATGAGCAATCGCCCCTAGCGTACTTACTATATGGCCCAGGGATCTGCCGCTCGTGTGAGAGACGAGTACGTCGGGCGTTATCTCGAGAATATCGCCCCTCCCTAAAGCTCTCTCCCCTGCCCTCATCACAGGAACAAACGCCGCTGATTACCATGCTGAACGTCGCGCATGAAGGTTCAGCTCAATTTTCTGACCGCTATCGCGGAATCCACTAGAGAAATTGCTCCAATGGTGGATCAGTCAATTCAATTTCACCCAGTTTATCCCGGATCAGGATTGATCAATTATGGCCCCATCACTACTGAGGAGCCCGCAATGAATTCTCTCTTTTCCCAAGTCCAGCTCAGTCGCTACACCCTCTCCAACCGCATGATCATGGCCCCGATGACGCGCTCACGCGCCGACGATGACGGTGTGCCAAGCGAACTGGTTGCGACTTACTACGCTCAGCGTGCCAGCGCCGGACTGATCATCAGTGAAGGCGTGTTCCCCATCGCTATGGGCAAGGGTTATGTCCGTACCCCTGGTATCGAAACCGCCGAGCAGGTCGCTGCGTGGAAGCACGTCACTGAGGCCGTGCATGCTCGTGGCGGACGGATTTTCATGCAGTTGATGCACAGCGGTCGCATTTCGCACCCTTCGTTGCTACCGAATGGCGCCCTGCCACAGGCCCCTTCCGCGATCAAACCCGCTGGCCAGACCTGGACCGCAACGGGCCTTCAGGATTTCGTTACCCCCCATGCGCTGAGCGTGGTTGAGATTGCCGCAGTCATTGAAGGCTATCGCCAAGCGGCGCGTCTGGCCATTGAAGCTGGCTTCGACGGTGTCGAGTTGCATGCCGCGTCGGGCTACCTGCCTGAACAGTTCCTCTCGACTGGCAGCAATCAGCGCACGGATGAATACGGTGGATCGGTTGAAAACCGTGTGCGTTTTGTATTGGACGCGCTGTCCGCAATTGCGACGGAAATCGGTGGTGACCGGGTGGGTCTCAAGATCTCCCCTGAAATGAATTTCAACGACATCGTCGATGCCAACCCGCAAGAAACCTACACCTATCTGGTCGAACACCTGCATGGGCTGAATCTTGCCTATCTGCATGTCGCCCTGTTCGGCGCCAATGTCGACTACCACGGCTTGTTACGTCCACTGTTTGACGGCAGCTACCTGATCGGTGGCGGGCTCGATCAACACTCCGCCGAATCACTGATCGCTGATGGCCGCGCTGATGCTGCCGTGTTTGGCAGCGCATTCCTCGCCAACCCGGATCTGCCCGAGCGTTTTCGCACAGGCGCCGAGCTCAATGTTCCGGACAAGAATTCGTTCTACGCACCGGGTGCGCAAGGGTATATCGACTACCCGACTTTGCCCGCAGCGGAACGCGTCTGAGGAGCACAGCCATGTTACCCATCGCACGCCTGCAGCGCATGAATCACGGCAGTCAGTTCCGGGCTTTCAGTCTGCGTGGAAGTCAGTTCGCCAAGCCTATCGACCCGTTCCTTGCTGTCGATCATGCCTGGATCAGCGGGCCAACTTTTCCACCACACCCACATGCCGGGTTCTCGGCTGTGTCCTATCTGTTTCTTGATTCCGAAACCGGGATTGATAACCGCGACGCGCTGGGCAACCGCAACCTGATTCGACCCGGTGGGCTGCACTGGACGGCGGCGGGTAAAGGGGTGGTGCACGAGGAGGTGCCGGCCGAGCCGGGCAAGACGGTGCACATGCTGCAGATTTTCATCAACCTGCCGCAGGAGCGCCAAGCGGACGCTCCGTTTGCGCTCAGTCTCGAAGCGCAGGATGTGCCCGTGGTGCGGTTGCCAGGGGTCAAGGTGCGCGTGCCGCTGGGCAGTTTCGCCCAAGTGTCGTCGCCATTATCGGTGCCCACCGAAGTGACCGTGCTGGACATCTCGCTCGAGGACGGCGCTGAAGTCAGCGTCCCGATTCCCGAGGGTCATGTGGCGTTCGTGATGCCGATTGACGGCGAAGTGTGGGTCGACGACCTCCCCTTCAATCTCATCGAGCTCACGCTGCCGGTGAATCTGCCGCTGCATGACGATCGCGCAGTCAGGTTGAGCGCCCCCAAGGGCAACGCCAAGGCTGTGCTGTTTTCAGGTGTCCCGTTGAATCAACCCGTGTATTGGCAAGGTTCGCTGGCGCTCGCTTCTCAGCTTGCGCTGACCGAAGCCATTGATGGCTACCAGCGCGGTGCGTTCGGAAAGCTGCAACCTCGTTAACTCAATGTTGACCGAACAACGCGCCCTCCCTGGCAGGTAAATGACGCTATGACGACAACTACGCCCTCCCCAGCCGCTACCACTCAACAGCGAACATCGCACCGCCCCACATTGCTGCTGATCCTGGCCATCGTCCTTATGGTCGTTGCCTTGTGCGTTGCCTACCTGCTGAAACTGGATAGCGAATCCACCGACGATGCCTATGTCGACGGCAATGTGGTTCAGGTGACCTCCCAAGTCAGCGGTACCGTAACGGCAATCAACGGCGACAACACCGATCATGTCGATAGCAACGCGCCGTTGGTCACATTGAACGCCGTGGACGCCGAAATTCAGTACGAGCGCGCCCAGTCGAACCTCGCTCGCGCAGTACGCCTGGCACGCACTGAGTACTATCAGGTCCAGCAACTCCTGGCCGAAGTCGAGCAGCGTCGAAACGACGTGCGCAAGGCTCGGGATGATTTGCGTCGGCGCAACCAACTCGCCGACAGTGGTGCCGTTTCTCGTGAAGAGATCAGCCACACCGCCGACGTACTCAAAAACGCAATAGCAGGGCTTGATGGCACCCAACACGCGCTCTCCATTCGGCGCGCGATGGTCGACGACACCACGCTTCGCACTCACCCGGATGTGCTGGTCGCGGCAAGCAACCTGCGTGATGCCTACATCGCCTTGCATCGCACCCAGATCTATTCACCGGTTGCCGGCGTGATCACCAAACGCAGTGTGCAGGTCGGACAAAAAATCAGTCCGGGCGTCGCACTGATGTCGGTGGTGCCGGTTGATCAAGTCTGGGTCAATGCCAATTTCAAGGAATCGCAGATTGAAGATCTGCGTATTGGCCAACCCGTTGAACTGCGTGCGGATGCCTACAGCCGCAGCGTCATCTTCCACGGGACCATCATCGGCCTGGATGCCGGTACCGGCAGCGCTTTCTCCTTGATGCCGGCCCAGAACGCTACGGGCAACTGGATCAAGGTGACTCAACGGGTGCCGGTAAGGATTGCCTTGCGGCCGCAGGAAATCGCACAAAACCCCTTGCGCCTCGGTTTATCCATGCGGGTTTCAGTCGATACATCCGATCGCAATGGCCCCGTCCTGAACAAGACCGGTGCACAGCAACCGGTTTACAGCACCGAGATTTTCAAGAACGAACTTAAGGACGCCAATGACGTTGTGGAACACGTGATCAGTGCCAATGAGGGCAGTGACCATGCCCCAAAAACCTGAAGCTTTGACTGGGCGGATCATATACAGAAAACACGCTGCCTTGTTGTTCACTGTGGGCTTGCTTTGTGCGCTGGATTATTTACAGGCGGGCATGATCGCTTTTGCCAATGCACCGATTCGCGGCGAAATCGAGGCCAGCCCTGAAGAATTCAGCCTGGTGGCCGCCCTGTATGCCTGTATCGCAGTAGTGGTGATTTCGAAACAGCATTGGCTGACGGAGCGCCTGGGCTGGCGCAATTTCATGCTCGGCTCAATCAGCGTTTTCGTGCTGGGCGCTTTGGTGTGTGGTGTGAGTGCTGATTTGACCAGTTTCACCGTAGGCCGAGTCATCATGGCCCTGGGTGGGGCCTCGTTCATGACGTCGGCACGCCTCATGATCAACCTGATTCCCCCAGGCCCGGGCCGGTTCACTGGAATCAAAGTATTTGCCACCGGGCTCGCTGGCGGGACGGCTGCGGCGCCTTTTATCTCGTCGTGGGTGGTGGCTGAAAATACCTGGCACGCCATCTTCTGGATACTGATCGTCGGCGCCCTGGTTGCAGCAGCACTTTGCGTGCGTTTTCTGCCGACGAGCCCTATCCCCGAGGAGGACCGAACCCCCTCGAGCCTGGCAAGCATTCTCTTGTTGTCGGTCAGCAGTTTCTTTCTGCTCTACATTTTGCAGCGGTCCTACTACGACTTTTATAACGACACCTTCATCATCGTCGGTTGCGCATTCTTGGCAGCACTGGGGATGTACACCTTCTTCCACGCCGAACACAACAAGGCCACGCCTTTCCTGAAAGTCAGAGACTTGATGCAGCCTCGTTACCTCCAGGGTGTGGCGCTGTTTTGCTACGCCTACGTTTTACTGGGCGCCAATAACTACATCTTGCCGTACTTCCTGCAAACGGGACTGGGCTACTCCTGGGACACCATCGGTACATTCCAGGCCATCGGACTGACCGGCACCCTGGCCACCTGGGTCATCATGGCCACTCTCCTTCCAAAGTACCCTGCCCCGAAGAAGTTCTTCATTCTGGGATTCATCGCGTTGGGTGGCTTTGGCTGGCTGCTATCCTCGCTGACGCCCAGCGCCAATATGTGGTCGAACATTCTGCCGGCATTGATTCTCAATGGATGCTTTGTGATGTTGGTCATGTCGACTGCCGCCATGCAGACCTTTCGGGACGTGATGCAAGAAGAGAAGCTCTTCGCGCATGCCTATCAGATCAAAAACATGATGGGACAGATCGCCATGGCGATTGGCACCACGGCCGCCACACTGTTTCTGCAATGGCGTACGACCCTGCAATACAACAACCTCAACGTGCACTTCAGCGCCAGCGACACTCTCTATGTGGAGCAGACTCAACAGCTGGCGCAAGCACTGTCATCCGAAGTGGGCGCCACGACAGCGAACCAAATCTCGGTGGCGATGCACGCACAAATGCTGCAGCAGCAATCGACCCTGGTCGCCAGCATGGAATACTTTTGGGTCGTGATCGGCGTGGCGGTGATCGCGCTGATCATTTCAGTCACGCAAAAGACCTTTAGATGAACCGGCATATTTTCACGAAGGTTGACGTTATGAGTGCTTACACGCGATGAACACCACACACCCGGGAATTATAATTGTCGGCGGATCCCTTGCCGGCCTCACGCTGGCGCTCGCTTGCGCGACCAGGGGCTTGCCCGTTCGTGTCGTTGAGCGCTCCATCGGGCGTGTACACGGTGGCGACAGCCTGAGTGTCGATCTTGACGTGGTCGCGGCGACGGTTGGCCATGATCCGCGTGCTGCGCCCATTTTGCCCGTGGTACCCGCCTATCGCGAATTGACGACTTGGCCGGCGCTTTACAACTGGCTACGGGACCGGGCTGTCGCAACACCAGGCATCGTCCTCGAAGAAGGCAACGCCGTCACCTCGGTCACAGACCTTGGCGATCGGGCACAACTCTCCTTTGCCGACGGAACGCAGAGGGTTGCCGCCGCAGTGATCGGGGCGGACGGATATCGCAGCATAGTTCGCCAGGCAATCACGCCCGACGCACCGCTTGCCCGCTACGCCGGTTATCTGGTGTGGCGTGGGCTGGTCGAGGAGCGAGCGCTGACGCGTCCCGTCCCCTGGCCATCGGACGGCGGCCTATGGATTGAGTTCGTGGGCGGATATCGTCTGGTTGCCGCGGTGCTTCCAGGTCGCGACGGCTCGATGGAGCCAGGTCAGCGTCAAGTCACATTCGCATGGTTCGATGTACATCAGGAGGCATTGCTCCGTAGCACCGGCTGTCTGACCGCCGATGGCCACATCGTGGGCACACTCGGACGCGGGACGATCGATGAAGACGTGAGGTCTGGCTTGGTCGCCCAGGTCCCTCAGGTCTGGCCTGAAATGTGGGCAGAGGCAGTGACTGTCGGCGTGCGCTCAGCGAATGTATTGAGCGGCGCTCCGATTGCCGAATACAAGCCGCAGCGGTTGGCACGTGGCGCACTGGCCATCATCGGCGACGCTGCCCACGTCGTTTCTCCGATGACCGGGCGCGGCTTTTTGACCGGAGTGGAAGATGCGGCGGTGCTGGCTCAAATGCTCGCAGACCAAAGCGCAGACGAACCCGTTGCCGCTGTGCTGGCCCGTTATGAGGCAGCACGATTACCCTTCGTCCGCGGGCTGGTCAGCCATTCAAACCGGATCAGCGCCGAATATGTTCGCTATGCGCAAGTGAACTGATCTGGGAACTGTCGCGTTGCTCGACGAGCCATGCACTTCGAGCAGCGCGACAGGATTGCAGTTTTACTGGATGCCGGCACCCAAGGCCGGGAATACATCGGTGAACAACAAGCCAATCAGTTGCTGTCCGTTAGGTGTGGACCAATCCTGTCCGATCTCCGCCATGAGTGTATTGGTGGCGGTGAGCACGACGCCAGCATCGTGCATTCGTTGACGGGCGAACTCTTCGGAAAGATCGCTGGGCGAGCCCGAAGCATCCAGCACGGCCTGCACGGCAAAGCCTTCGAGCGCAGCATCGATTGCCGGAAAGATAAGACAAACGTCGGTGGTCACACCGGCCATGATCAGATGCTTGCGCCCAGTGGCGAGCACCGCATCGCGGAAGTCGGCGTATTCCCAGGCGTTGACCACACCGGGACGCTTGATCCGTGCCGCGTGCGCTTCTGGGAGTATCGCGGCGATTTCCGGAAGAATCGGGCCCTGGGCTTGATCTTCCTGGCTGGACGTAATCACGACCGGCATGTTGAGGATCTTCGCCATCTTGGCCAGCGCAATCGACTGCTTGGCGGCAAACTCACGGTCGATGTTTTTGATCAGTTGCATCGTGCCGACCTGATGGTCGATCAGTAACAACGCGGCGTTCTCTGCAGTGAATCGTACGGCAGCCATAGTACAAATCCTCGTTTCGTTGGGTTCAAAAAAAGGGTAGCGGAGGTCCGCTGAACAGCACGACGTTGGCACTGCCCTGCGGGGCTCTCAACTTGACCTCGCGTGGAGTATTTTGCGCCGGGAACACCGGAAGCTTGAGGTCCTCGCGATTGAAGCGCTGGGCCTCCACCTCCACCGTGCCGTCGATTGGCATGGCAAACATGCACTGGCCTGCGGCAATAGACACACTCAGCTCGGCACCCTCCTCCAGAGAGATGTCGAGCATCGTTACCTCGGTCGGTGGACTCAGCGGGGAGCGCATCTCACGATAGCTCCCCAACGGCACCCGCACTTTGGCACCTGGCTCCTGCATGACTGGCACATCCTGCGCTTCGAGTATCAGCGGGAACGGAGCGATGTCCCTGTTCGACGGAGCGAGAGCGACGAAGATCTGCAGTCCGTGAACCTTTTTGCCGGTTTCGACCGGAACCTCTTCGTGCACCACGCCACCGCCGGCGGTAGTCCAGTGCAGGCCGCCCGGTTGAATCACGTTCTGGGTACCGATCGAGTCACGGTTGGCCATGCCCGTCTCGGAATCGGGAAGCAGGTAGGACACCGCCGAAATGCCGGCATGCTGGTGTGGCCCAAAGGTCGGCGCGTCCATCCAGTAGTGGTCGACCCCGATGAAGGGGGAGATCAATTCTGCCTCGGTGCGCAGACCAAAACCGTGGAAATGGCCGCCGAGGTTGGCGCGACTAAGCGGGGCGATAACGACAGACATGACAGCAGCCTCTGGTACTGGTGGTGTCGTTCAATGCGCAATAATGAGTGTAGCCCCACCATCTCTCACCGAACGGCAATTGGTCATCGTGCATAGGGCGCGAAAAAAGCCTCAAACGCAGCCAGCAATGCCTCCGGGCGTTCCTCCGCCGGATAGTGACCGCAATCCGGAATGACCACGGATTCGACATTCGATGCGACCGTGCGCAACTCGGCTTCAACGCTGTCGCCACAGGCAAGCGCGCCCGAAAATGCCAACACCGGTAAGGTCAGGCGCGTTGCTTTGCGCTGTTGGCTCTGTGGAATCGACTGATCGATTGCGCGGTAATAGTCGAAGCTGGCCCGCAGGGCTTGTGGATCGCGCTTGAGTTGTTCGATGTAGAAGTCGATCGCGTAACGAGGTACCGCCTGTGGCGACCCTGCTTTCGTCGCGAACTGGTGACCGAAGTAGAGTTCTTCGCGACCACTGACCAGTTGCTCGTTGATGCCCAGCGCCCGATTGAAGTTGAAATGCCAGAGAAAATCACTGAGCCAGCGCTGCTCAGGCAGCAATGGCGGAGAGTCGGATAAGCCTGGAATAAGCGCCTCGCCCAGCGCAATGCGCTCGATTCGGGCGGGTTGATCGTGTGCCATGGCATAACCGGTCCACATGCCGATGTCATGGCCAGCCATGGCGAAAGACTCATGCCCCAAGGCGTCCATTAGCGCAAACATGTCTTGGGCCAAGGTCCTTGAGTCATAACCCTCCTGCGCTTTTTCCGAGAGCCCGACACCCCGCGGATCGACAGCGATCACGGTGAACGTGCGAGCCAGCGGCTGCATGAGGTAACGCCACGCAAACCAGTTTTGCGGCCAGCCCCCAAGCAGTAGCAACGGCTTGCCCTGCCCGCCAATGACGGCGTGCAGTTTCACGCCGTTGGCCGCGATCTCGTAGCTTTCGAAGACGTCAGTAAAACCGGTTGGCAGCTTGGGTACGTCGTGCACGGAGCCGAAGCCGCTCAGCGTTTTGAAGTGTTCCTTTTGCTGCATCCCAAAGCCCGCCTGATTGATCTAATCACCAGACCATAAATGAGGCACCAGAGACTGACTAGACAGGAAAATCACCAAGGACTGTTGTGCTGATGCACCAATCACGGCGCAAGGGCCACGACTGGCGCCCCTGCTTCGCAGTTGTGGCCAATAGACCAGGCTTAAAAACGCACGACCGCCTGGAGCCAGAGTCGCTCGCCGCGGGCCCGGTTTTCGACAAGCGTTTCATGCTGCCACTTCATCAGTACGCCAAATTCGGGGGTTTGATATTTCACAACAGGGCCATAAGCAACCACTCGACCTCGATTGCCATCCTCCCACACCGACTCACCGTGACGCTCATCATCGCTCACCTGCTTGTACAAATACCCACTGACCCCAACCTGCCAATTTTTGTTCAAGCTGTAGCCAAGATGATAGTCAGCATTAATCTCGCGCCCCGACCGGTAATCAGTCGCACGATTCTTGTCGTTTATCATGTAGAGAATCTTGGCGCTTATCTCCACCTCATCTATCGGGTTTGCCGTGAAGGAGTACCACGGCGAGTAGGACCACACATTGGTTCCCACATTGAACAGCCGATCCTTGTCATACGAAGCGGTGGGCGCATAAAAATCCACACCCAGCATCTGATGGAAACGTGGAGAGCTCCAGCCCAGAAACAGTGGCGTAAACGCTAGATCGGCGAAGCCTTCATCCTTGCCACTGTTGCGGACACGCCCTTGGGGTGTTTCGGTATAAAAACTCACCTGCCCTTTTATGTAGGGTAAGGCGGCACGACTGGCCAGTGTTGCGCCCCATAACGTGTAGTCGGAATAAACGTAGTCCAGGCATACCGCGAGTGACTGGTAACTGAGATTGAAGTCTTCAATCCCGGCCATACTGCGCCCATTGGCACCTTTTAGTTCAGTCGACTCGTAAGCGGAGCTATAAAAAAAGGTGGTTAACCCTGGCGGCGGCATTCGCCCAGCCAATACGGTGTCAAGACCGAGTGGGTAAGCGGTTCCGTTATTTTCGGTGGCGTGAGTTTGGGTACAAGTCAGCAGTATGGCTGCCGTGCAGAGCAAGGGAGAGCGTTTGCTGAGCCGCAGTGTTTTTACGCGCAACATAAGGATGATCTCGTATGGATTATTATTTTGATTACGAAGATTCATGCGAACAAACAGAACAAACAGAACAACGGGCCTGCCTCTAATGGGTGTTTATTATTTGCAAGGCAATAGAGTCCCTCCTTGTTTCAGGCAGGCCCAGTTGATTAATCAAGTTTAATGTCAGGCAGAGTTACCAGACAGTGGTTCCACCATCGACCCGAATATCAGTACCCGTGATGAAAGAACTTTCATCAGAGGCCAGGAACACAGCGGTGGCCGCAACTTCTTCGGGCTTACCCAAACGTCCCAGCATCACCTTGCCCACCATCGTTTCTGCCCACTCGGGATCCTGCAGCAACGGGATTGTTTGCTTGGACTCAATCAAACCTGGGGAAATGCTGTTGGCGCGCAAACCATGGACCCGGCCTTCCAGTGCCAGTTGGCGAGTCATGGAAAGCACAGCGCCTTTGGCCGCGCTATGCGCGATTCCAGGGAGCATGCGGTAGGTCGACCATGCCGAAACAGATGCCGTGTTAATAATGGAAGCGCCCGCAGACTTGATTAACTCCGGCCAGGCTGCACGTACGAGGTGGAAAACCAGATTCAGCTCCTGATCGATTGTTCGATGCCATTCATCGTCTGATATCTGATCGATCCATCCAAAATAGGCCATCGCCGCATTATTGAATAACACATCGACGTGCCCGTATTCCGACACCGCCAATTCAACTAGACGGGTGCAGTTGGCAGGGTCCGTCAAGTCACAATGGTTTAATGAGACCATCTCCCCACCTATGGACTTCACGGCATCAACCGTCTCTTGAGCCGCCTCATGATATATGTCACACCCCACTACTTTGGCGCCTTGTTGCGCGAACATTAATGCAGCCGCTCGCCCCATTGACCCGCCAGTACCTGTAATAATGCAAACTTTACCCTGCAGACGATGACTCATAAGCACTCCGTTATTCTTGCTTGTTTTTATAAGAATAGATCTTGCAGTAACACACCCGATCAGTCGTGGTGGTTAATGAGTTGCCGAACTGTAGGTAGACCACTACCTATTGACTAGGCACGAAAATCACCAAGGACTGTTGCGCTCACGCTCCAATCACGGTGAAAGGGTCTAAAAGGGAAATGACAGGCAGGGTCAGAAATTCAAAATGCGATTATATTCCGGCTCTAACCACTCCGGTTTTTCGGCGTACAACGTACGTGTTAACTCTTTGATGAGTTCTACGACGCTATCGTTATCATCAAGGCGGTAACTCATGATCAACGGTGAGACCGCTTCTTTGTCGCTTACAAGTCGATAAACCAGCTCACGTCTGAGGTGGCGAGCCGAGGCGGGAATGATGCAATAACCCGACTCCGCGGACGCCAATCCTAACGCTGTCTGAAGATCGCCTACTGCGTGTACCTCCGAGGGTTCGCCACCCTTCGCTCTGATCATGTTCAACACCTGATCAGCGAAGCTTGGATGGAATCGGGAGGGATAAACAATGATCGGCCAGCCACCCAGTTCAGCTAGTGAAACAGGGGTAGATATGGAAGCAAGCTCAAAGGCCGGTGCTATGGCAGCCATAAGGCGCTCCTCTCTGAGCACTATTCGATCGACCTCGGCTGCCTCCGTGTGGATGCGTCCAAACCCTACATCGATCTTCCTTTCCCGTAGCGCAACCATCTGTTCACCAGATGTCATTTCCTCCCATTTCACGTCCAGGTCCGGCCGAACTCTTCGCAAACGGCGAATAATCGTCGGGAGGGCACCATATAAGGCCGAGGCAACGAAACCGATCGTGAACGTCTGACGTGTGCCCAAGGCCGTCTGACGAGCATTTGCCGTCATCTGTTCGAATTTGCCAACGAGTGCTATGGCATCTTCATAGAATCGCTGACCGGCCGGGGTCAGCTGAATGGGGCGTGTCTCACGAAGGAATAGTTGAAAACCCAACTCTTCCTCGAGCAGATGGATCTGCTTGCTAAGTGACGGCTGCGCGACGTGCAGCGACTGCGCTGCCTTGGTGAAATTCCGTGTTCTTGCCACCGCGATAAAACGCTTGATTTGACGGATATCCATGACGGCCTTTCTACCAGGGAGGTTCCCTAGTATAGCCGCGAGGCTATGGTGCATAGGGACAAAGTCTTGGACGCTGCGCATCAAAGTTGCGAAAAATGGCCCACCAATAATCACAATAGAAAGGTGACTCAATGAACCGCAAGCATGCGCTACGTGTAGCCATCGTGGGTGGAGGAATTGCCGGGACGGCCCTGGCACTAGGCCTGATAAAAAAGGGAATGACACACGTCAAGCTGTTTGAAGTCGCCCCCGCTTTCGGTGAAATCGGCGCCGGCGTTTCTTTTGGCGCCAATGCTGTACAGGCTATCAAGCAGCTCGGTATCGGCGAGGACTACCATGAAATTGCCGACAGCACTTCTGCCCCCTGGCAGGACGTCTGGTTCGAGTGGCGTCATGCGCACGATGCCTCACTGATAGGTACCAGCGTTGCGCCGGGCGTAGGGCAATCATCTGTCCATCGCGCCGACTTCATCGATCTGTTGACCAAGCGCCTACCGCAAGGCATTGCGTCGTTGGGCAGGCAAGTCGTCGGCTATGAAGAAAACAATAACGAAGTATCACTGAAGTTTTCCGACGGCAGCTCCTACCCAGCCGACGTTGTCATTGCCGCAGACGGAATCAAATCAGCCCTGCGTAATCCCCTGCTTGCTGCTGCTGGCCATTCAGCCGTAAAGCCGCGCTTCACCGGCACGTCAGCGTTCAGGGGATTGGTGGAAACGGCGGTACTCCGTGATGCTTATCGTGCGGCAGCACTGGATGAGCACTTACTCAACGTGCCTCAGATGTACCTGAGCGAAGACGCCCACGTCCTGACGTTTCCCGTTAAAAAGGGGCGTCTGATCAACATCGTTGCCTTTGTGTCCGACCGCCATGTCGAACATCCCTCCTGGCCGGCCGACATGCCATGGGTGAAAGCAGCTTCGAAAGAGCAAATGCTGAACAGTTTCGAAAGCTCAGGGCTTGCCGTAAAAACGCTACTTCAATGCATTCAAAACCCGACGCTTTGGGCCCTTCACGATGTGGAGCCGTTACCCACTTATGTCCACGGGCGAGTAGCACTCATTGGCGACGCGGCGCACGCGATGCTGCCACACCAGGGTGCTGGCGCAGGCCAGGGCCTCGAAGATGCTTACTTCCTGGCAGAGTTGCTTTCGAACGAGGCGGCTTCAGCGGCGGATGTACCCGCACTGCTGGCGGCCTACGATGAGGTCCGACGCGAGCGTGCCTCGCGCGTTCAGCGCACGTCCTGGGAAGCCGGTGAGTTGTACGAATACAAGAACCCAACCGTTGGTCGCGATTCCCGGAAATTGAAGGACGCGTTGGAACAGCGCCTAGATTGGGTTTGGCAACATAGTCTGGACGATGAAGTGAAAAAAGCCCTGGCACTCTGCTAAACGCGTTTTTCTCGCCCCTTCTGCCAGGTCAATCATTCCAGATTGACCTGATAGTCACCCATTGAATACCGACATGATCAAGCGCCGCAGCCAGACACTTCTCGGCGCTTCATGAAAACGTGCATGCCAGTACTGCTTGAGGTCGTAGCGTGGAATGTCCACGGGAGGCTCGACCATTCGCACGTTCAGATTGTGCGTGTACATGTTGGCGACGGTGCGTGGCAACACCACGATCAAATCGGAGCGTTCGATGATCGATGGCACACTCATGTAGTGAGAAGTCTGCAGCACGATGTTGCGGTGGATACCTGCTTTGGTCAGGTGGGCTTCGAACATTTCCTGGCGACGGCTGCCATCACGTACCTGCAGATGCTCGAGGCTGCGGAAATCCTCCAGGGACAGTCGCTCCCCTGCCAGAGGGTGATCGAGACGGATCAGACAGACCAGGTCATGAGAGAACAATCGCTGCTGGTAAATGTTGGGGGTTGTGAGGTCGGGGAAATAGCCGAGCACCGCATCGACCCGGCCTTCATGCAGGTTCTCCACAAGCTCATCAGGTGCCAGGCTGACGGTTCGAATGCGGGAATTCGGTGCCGCGCTGCGCAGGCTCTGGAATAGCGCAGGTAGAAAGACCACTTCACCCACTTCGCTCAGGCAAAAGACGAACTCCTGGTCGCTGGTAGCAGGGTCGAAGGTCGGTCCGCTGAGGATGTCCCGGTCGATTATTTCGATCACTTCGCGGGTGCGCTCAATGATGCCTTGCGCCCGTGGCGTCGCCTCCATCACGTTACCCGAGCGAATGAACAGTGGGTCCCCCAGTGAGTGACGCAGGCGAGCCAGTGCCGCACTGGTTGCGGGCTGGCTCATGCCTAGCCGCTTCGCCGCCGAGGTGACATTGCCGGTTTCATAAACGGCTAGCAGGACGCGGAGCAGGTTGAGGTCGGTGCGCATAGGTATAACAAAACCAGATAGTTTGAATAATTAGAATTGGCTTCCTTTATTTAAAGCGCTTGGCGACGATCACGTCCAGATAAAAAAAATAAAAGGTAGCCGCATGAACCCTGACAACGCCCGAATTGGCGAGATCATCGACAGCGCGAAGATCTCGCCATACCAGATCGTCATCCTTGCCTTGTGCTTCCTCATCGTCCTGGTGGATGGTTTCGATACCGCAGCCATTGGTTACATCGCCCCGTCGTTGCGCGAAGAATGGGGTCTGTTGCCTGCCCAGTTGTCACCGGTTTTCGGGACAGGGCTGTTTGGTCTGATGGTCGGCAGCCTGATACTGGGGCCATTCGCCGATGCCATCGGGCGCAAAAGCGTTTTACTGATATCAGTGCTGGTGTTTGGTCTCGCCACCCTGGCCAGCGCCTACACCCAATCGATCGAGTCGCTTACGGTTCTGCGTTTCATCACCGGCATCGGCCTGGGTGGTGCGATGCCGGCGTGCATTGCCTTGAGCGCCGAATACTCCCCCGCCCGCCGACGCATGATCATGGTGACCTTGAGTTGGAGTGGCTTCACGGCGGGCCTTGCCTTGGGCGGCATGCTCGCCGCGCACATGATTCCTGCATTCGGCTGGCGTTCTGTGCTGGTACTGGGTGGCGTCATGCCGCTGGCGTTACTGCCACTGTTGGCTTGGTTAATGCCCGAGTCGGTTCGGTTTATGGCGTCCTTGGGCAAGCACGCCGACGCCTTGCGCCGGGTGGTCGAACGCATCACCCGAAAGAGCTGGAGCGGTGTAACGATCCTCGATGACGAACGCCCGGCCCAGGTCAGGTCCCCGATCTCGCACCTGTTCATCGACGGTCGGTTGGTCCGCACACTGCTGCTGTGGGTGACCTTCTTCTGCTCGCTCTTTGTGTTTTATCTGCTGACCAGCTGGCTGCCTACCCTGCTCAAAGAGGCCGGCTACGATATCGCTTACGCTTCGCGTATTGGCGCCATGGTGCCGCTGGGCGGTACCGTCGGCGCCATTCTCATGGCCCTGCTGATGGATCGCGTCGGCCCCTACCCTGTACTGACGTTCTCGTACTCGGTAACGGCTGTGGTCATTGCCGTCACGGGCTATCTGATGGGTGATCCCTATCAATTGGCTGCCATGGTATTTCTCATCGGCTTCGGTGTAGCCGGTGCGCAAAACGGCCTCAACCTGGTGTCAGCCACCCTGTACCCCACCGCCGCCCGCGTGACCGGGGTGAGCTGGGCAATGGCCGTCGGCCGTTGCGGTTCAATTGTCGGCTCGACGCTGGGCGCCTGGTTTATTTCCACCGCGGGTACAGCACAGGTCTTCTTCCATTGGTTGGCGCTTCCTGTGCTGATCGGCGCAACAGCCATTGGTGGTCTTTATTGGCTCAGCACTCGACGGAACCCGACAATCAAGCGTGCTCAAGGTGCTCACGCAGAAACTCAATGAAACGTTGAGTTTTTGCAGGCAAAAGACGGGTTTCAGTGAGGGCATACACCGGGATCGGATTGGCCTGCCATTGGGGCAGTACCGGTTGCAGCAAGCCAGTGCGCAGATCGTCCGCTGCAATGCCTTCAGGTAGCAGCGCTATCCCCAGATCCAGTGTCGCCAATCGCCGAAGCATCCCGACGCTATTCAGTTGAAACCGTCCTCCCACCTCGACCTCAACCACTTCGCCTGAATGGGAAAGCTGCCACTTGCCAGCCTTTCGCAGGCGCAAGCATTCGTGGTTTACCAGCTCGGACGGATCGCTGGGTTCTCCATTGAGTTCCAGATAACGAGGCGAGGCGTACAAACGACGAGTGAGGCTCGCCAGCTTGCGTGCAATCAGATTCGAATCTGCCGGTTCGCCCATGCGAATAACCACATCGACGGGTTCGCTGACCAGGTCAACCTGGCGTGGCGTGAGGTCGAATTCAAAGCTAATGCCAGGGTACCGTCGAGCGAATTCAGCAATGAGCGGTGCCAGGTAAATGTTGGCGAAATCCACCGGCAGTGACGCGCGCAAAAGGCCGCTTGGATGCGCGAGCATTTCACCCAGCTGCTCGTGCGCCAGCCGCGCCTCGTCAACGATTCGCTTGCACCGGTCAAAGTACAACTGCCCCGCCTCCGTCAATTCGATCTTGCGCGTGGTGCGATTTAACAGTCTCAAGCCAATGGCCTTTTCAAGCCCGCTGATGCGTCGCGACAAGGTCGAATTGGGCATCGCCATCGCTTCTGCGGCTTTGCGAAAACTGTGGGCTTTGACGACCTCGACGAACAACGCCATGTCGTTCAGAAGTTCCATGTTGATTGCTCCATCAGTGGATCAGTCATTTCAATTGTAGCTAGTTTATCCCGCATCCAGTTTGATCAATGATGGTTACATCAGCCTTTGCCGTTAACGGTTGCTCAACGACCCCCGCAGGAGAGCGTCAACTGCATGAAAGACCTTAATGACCTTTATTACTTCGTACTGGTGGTCAAACATGGAGGTTTCTCGGCAGCGGCACGGGCAACGGGCATTGAAAAAACGTTGCTCAGTCGTCATATCGCGGATCTTGAATTGCGAATGGGGGCCAGGCTGTTACATCGCACAACGCGCCAGGTTTCGCTGACCGAAGCCGGCCATCATTTCTTTACGCTCAGCCAGCCCGTTGTCGAGGGTGCGCATACCGCTTATGAAAGTGTGGAACATCTTCGACGAGAACCCGTCGGGTTGGTACGGTTGAGCTGTCCTCAGGTGATGGCGCAGAGTTACCT
Source organism: Pseudomonas sp. GM33 (assembly GCF_000282295.1). Classification (NCBI taxonomy): domain Bacteria; kingdom Pseudomonadati; phylum Pseudomonadota; class Gammaproteobacteria; order Pseudomonadales; family Pseudomonadaceae; genus Pseudomonas; species Pseudomonas sp. GM33. The sequence continues at coordinate 4,585 of NZ_AKJO01000020.1, read as the reverse complement.
GGCCCCCCTGCTGCCTGGGTATATGGAGAAACACCCAAAGGTACGGCTTGAGTTGAATGCAGTCGATCGAGAGGTCGACCTCTTTGAAGAGCGCTTCGACGTGGCCTTGCGATCGCGTACCCGGATTGAAGAAACGGCCGGGTTGGTCGCAAAGAAATTAGGGGCAACCAGGCAGATCCTGGTCGCAAGCCCGCGCTTTCTCGATCGTGTCGGGCGACCTGCCACGATCCAGGCCCTGTCGGACATCGAGACGCTTTCTCGTCCTGGTGACATCCATGACGGCGTCGGCCGATGGTTCCTCAGCAGTTCGTCAGGTGAGGAGCTGCTGGTCAGCCATCAGCCACGTCTGATCTTCGATGATCTACGCATGCAACTGGAGGCCGCCGTCAATGGATTGGGCGTCGCGTTGTTGCCGGAACCCATAGCTGCAGCCTCTGTTCGCGCGAAGGCCCTGGAAGTCGTTATCCCCTCCTGGAGCGGTGCAACGCATATCATCCATCTGCTCTACCCCAAACCGAAGGGTATGTTGCCCTCCGTTCGCAGCCTGATCGACTACCTGAGCCTCCATTTACCCCAGAGCATCCAGGAACGAAGCATCACCGTTGAGAGTGTCGCTTGATACCGCGCCGGTTGATGTTTTGAGCGAGGGGAACACAACGCCTTGATGGCCACGGTTCCCTTTGAAAGCGACTATTGCCAGGCTGATTGTTGGCTGCGCAGTACCTGGCCGACCATTTCTCTCAACCACTTGTTCTGAGGGTCTCGGTGAAATCGGTCATGCCAGTACAGATCAATCTCGAACGAGGGTATTTGCAGGGGCAGAGGGTGTATGACGAGAGGATAAAAGCGCGCCAGGGTTTTACCCAGGGAAATGGGCAACGTCCATATCATGTCGGTATCCAACAGCAAGTGCGGAGCGGACAAGAACTGAGGGGTGCGCATTTTAATGCAGTCTCTGCCGCCCGCATCGACCAAAGCACGCTCCAGTGCCTGGTGCCCGCCACCACCTGACTCCACCAACAAATGCTCACTGGCGACAAAGGCTTCGAGGCTCAAGCCGCGATGTGCCAAGGGGTGGTCTTTGCGCATGGCGCAGACGTAATACTGAGAAATAACAGGCGTACGGTGAATGTCAGTCTGAAGGGTCGGCAAAAAGCCGAGCGCCAGGTCGATTCTGCCAGTGGACAGGCCATTGAGCGTCTCATCCATCCCACCCACGACGGTGTGTATTCGAGCTTGAGGTGCAACCCTGGACAATTCGCTCAAGATGGGCGGCAAACAAACGACCTCGCCAATGTCGCGCATTCTAAAGACGAATGATTTTTCACAATTTTTCGGATCGAACACCGGCATTTGGCTTCCTGCCTCCCTGACCATCGCAAGGGAGGCCAACAGTCGCGGCGCGATATGGACACAAAATGGCGTCGGCTCCATTCGGCGACCGACCAGCGTAAACAACCTGTCTCCATAATCGTTTCGCAACCGCTTGAGCGAACCGCTGACGGCAGCCTGCGTAACACCCAGATTCTGCGCCGCAATGGAGGCTGAGTGGTCTCGCCACAACGCCTCAAAGGTATAGAGCAGGTTCAAATCCTTCATCGAAATGCCTTTACTGAAATTCGCAAACCAAAACACTGCACTCGCCAGCAAAGCTGCGTGGGCTTCGACCGGCGAGTGCAGCTCAACTGGCACTCATGTGTGGTTATGCAGACGCTTGGATAACATTACCAGCAGATGCGCTGCTGAACAGGGGCGAAATATCAATGTGAATTCGATAATCATTGATCAATCGGGAAGCATTGAAGTGAACAACGACACAACAAGGAACATTGATAATCGTGCCGTCATGCTGGGTGTAATAGGTATCAAAACGCATGATTGTCGTGTTGCCCTCGCTCCACACGCCTTGAAGAATGTGTTCCAGCGAGGCTATTTGGGTAAAAAATGACTCAATCGCCGCCCTGACACCCTCTTTCCCCACTACTTCCGGGGAATTGCCAAACCGAAACACGACGTCATCGGTCAGATAACTCAAAAAACCTTCGACCGACATCCGATCGACACTTTCAAACATACCTGTCAATTCATGGTTCATTGCACGCCTCATTTCTTGTTTTTGTTTTTTCATTTCTGGTCGCTGCGGTGAATCTTATGCCGCTTTGCTGACCTTGTTACGGATGGCTTGCAGGGTGGATCGTACGGCGCTCAGGTAGGACGTCTGCATGCCGGTTGAGAACTCGACTTCCTTCTCGCTGCCCGCCGGTACGCCCGGCAGGGAGAAATCGAAGGAGAAGCGCAGGAACAGTTCGCCATCCTCTTCCTCGATGACGTTCTTGATCAGACCACGGGCATTACCGGAGAGGCGTACGAACTCGACTTGCTGCTCTTCAGTAAGAAGGACCATTTCCTGAAGGCGCTCACCGTAAAGCACCACTTCGCGGATAAAGGTATTGCCCTGGTCCTCAACGACATTACATTCGGTAATGGCATCAACGAACGGCACCGCATTGCGAGCCTTGCTCACCAACCCTTCCCATACCTGGCTGCGGTTCAGGTTTACACCGTCCGACTCCTCAGGGGCATTGACTTTCAAGCGACGACTTACATTGATCATGGGGGTACTCCGGGGTTTCAGGTTCAAAAGTGATCGACTCCCTGTCGAGCGTCAGGGACAGTCTTTCAGGGGGGCTCAAACGGTGAGATAACCACCGTCTACGGCCATTGCCGTACCGGTCACAAAACTGGCGTCATCGGACAGCAGCCATAGCGCAGCCTTGGCGATTTCTTCCGGTTTTCCGAAACGACCGATAGGGTGTCGTTCGCGCAATGCAGCGAACTGTTTGGCAAAATTGGGCTCTTCACTCGCACGCACAATCATTGGCGTTTCGATGATCCCTGGCATGATTGCGTTGACCCGGATGTTGAGGGTGCCATAGTCGACGGCCGCAGCCTTGGTCAACCCGACCACCCCATGCTTGGCAGCGATATAGTCCGAGGCAGCGGCAATCGCTACCGAGCCCAGGGACGAAGCGGTGTTCACGATGGCGCCACCGCCACTGTTCAACATGGCCCGGATCTGATGCTTCATGCAGTAGAAAACACCGGTCAGGTCGATGCGGATAATGCGATTCCACGCCGCAGACGAAATTTCATGCAGAGGCAAATTGCTTTGCTCGACCCCTGCATTGTTGAACGCGCCATGCAGACGGCCAAATCGAGTGACGACATCATCGACTGCTGCGGCCACAGCGTCTTCGTCGGTAACGTCGCAGATGATTGAATAAGCCTTGCCACCGGCAGCCGTGACAGCGCTGGCGGTTTCTTCGATGCCTAGGGCATCGCGATCAAGCAGCACAACTCTGGCGCCCGCTTTGGCAAAAGCCAGTGCGGAAGCACGGCCAATACCGCCTGAGGCGCCAGTGACAATGATGTTCCAGTCGTCAAGGTTGCTCATATCCACACTCTCGTTTTGTAATGCCACTTACTGTATTTACCGGGGCAACGATCGGGAATCCCGTAAAACCACCAAAGACTGTTGCGCTGTTGCACCAATTAGCAGCGGGTCAAATCCAGCGTCGCATCGACGATCATGTCCTCTTGCCCACCGACCATTTTTCGCCGACCCAATTCGACCAGGATGTCGACGGTACGCAACCCGTAGCGCTGGGCAGCCGCTTCGGCATGGCGAAGAAAGCTGGAGTAAACGCCTGCATAACCCAGCGCCAGCGTCTCGCGATCAACACCCACTGGACGGTCCTGAAGGGCGGCGATGTCATCGGCGACATCCATCAGGGTGTAAAGATCGGTGCCATGGTTCCAGCCCAGTTGCTCGGCAGCGGCGATGAACACCTCCAATGGTGTGTTGCCTGCACCGGCCCCCATCCCAGCCAGACTGGCGTCAACGCGATCACAACCCTGACCACCGCGACGATGGAGTTGGCAACGCCCAAGCTCAGGTTGTGGTGGGCATGGATACCCGTCTTCGCATGGGGGGCGTGGTTCAAGGATTAAGTGGCGGGGAAGCAACGGCGGCAGCATGCGATGATCGACTGCCACAGCGTTCCCGGCCACAAAGGATAGGTCCGTTTGAAGCGGCGCAAAGGGACAGCGCTCTCGTGCCCTTTGCGCTTGAAGCACTGCCTTTACCGAGCTTAGATGCCCAGGCAGAGGTATTTGATTTCCAAATAATCTTCGATGCCGTACTTGGAGCCTTCACGGCCCAGACCCGAGGCCTTGATGCCGCCGAACGGCGCGACTTCGTTGGAGATCAACCCCGTGTTGACGCCGACCATGCCGTATTCCAGGGCTTCCGCCACGCGGAATACACGGCCCATGTCGCGAGCATAGAAGTACGAAGCCAGACCGAACTCGGTGTCGTTGGACATCGCGATCACCTCGGCTTCGTCTTTGAAGCGGAACAGTGGAGCCAGTGGGCCAAAGGTTTCTTCCTTGGCTACGGCCGCGTTGTTCGGCACGTTGGTCAGGATGGTCGGCTCGAAGAAGTTGCCTTCCATCGGCTTGCCACCGGCCAGTACAGTCGCACCTTTGCTCAGGGCGTCGGCGATGTGTTCTTGCACCTTGGCCA
>NZ_AKJO01000019.1:0-27072 GCF_000282295.1 Pseudomonas sp. GM33 | reverse complement strand
ATATTTCGAAAGGCGCCAGATTGAAAAGTCTGGCGCCTTTTTTGTTTCAGTGGCCGCAGGTTCCGGGTCGCAGGGGCGGGGCGTTTCGTCGTATTTATGTTTCTCGATGATGCTGTCCTGTCCGCCGGTCCTGCTTGCGAGATCGGCTGTCAGGGAGATGATTGGCGACCTCTTCCATATAGGAACGGTCGGCGCAGAGCCCTGGCGTGATTGGTTGTATTTGCCATCGGGGCGAGGTGCATTCGTGCATTCGCACCTATAAATTGCCTGCTGCTTTTTTACCCGTTTTCAGTAGGGTGACTTCTTGAGTTTGACCCACTAGAATGCATGCCCTTGATTCTGGGGTCGGAAACGGCCGGCTAACGTCTGTGCAACGAGGAATATCCATGCAAGTTTCTGTTGAAAATACTACTGCTCTTGAGCGCCGCATGAGCGTCACCGTGCCGGCTGAGCGCATCGAGAGCCAGGTCAACAAGCGTCTGCAGCAGACCGCCCAAAAGGCCAAGATTGCTGGCTTCCGTCCAGGCAAAGTGCCAATGAGCGAAATCAAGCGCCGTTTCGGTGCTGACGCTCGCCAGGAAGCTGTAGGCGACGTGATCCAGTCTTCCTTCTATGAAGCTGTGGTTGAGCAGAAGCTGAACCCGGCTGGTCAGCCTTCGATCGAGCCAAAATCCCTGGAAGCGGGCAAGGACCTGGAATACGTAGCCGTATTCGAAGTGTTCCCTGAGTTCACCGTTGCCGGTTTTGACGGTATCGTCGTCGAGCGTCTGAGCGCTGACGTGACTGACGCCGATCTGGACAAGATGCTGGAAATCCTGCGCAAGCAGAACACTCGTTTCGAAGTCGCCGATCGCGCTGCCCAGAACGAAGACCAGTTGAACATCGATTTCGTCGGCAAGGTCGACGGTGAAGTGTTCGCTGGCGGTTCCGCCAAGGGTACCCAGCTGGTTCTGGGCTCCGGCCGCATGATCCCTGGTTTCGAAGATGGCCTGGTTGGCGCCAAGGCCGGTGAAGAACGCGTTCTGAACCTGACTTTCCCAGAGGATTATCAGAACCTGGACCTGGCTGGCAAAACCGCCGAGTTCACCGTGACCGTCAACACCGTTTCCGAGCCAAAGCTGCCAGAACTGACTGAAGAGTTCTTCGCTCAATTCGGCATCAAGGAAACCGGTCTGGAAGGCTTCCGTGCCGAAGTTCGCAAGAACATGGAGCGTGAGCTGCGTCAGGCGATCAAATCCAAGGTCAAGAATCAGGTAATGGACGGTCTGCTGGCCACCAACCCGATCGAAGTGCCAAAGGCTCTGCTGTCCAACGAAGTTGACCGTCTGCGCGTGCAGGCTGTCCAGCAGTTCGGCGGCAACATCAAGCCTGACCAACTGCCGGCCGAGCTGTTCGAAGAGCAAGCCAAGCGCCGCGTAGTGCTGGGCCTGATCGTGGCTGAAGTGGTCAAGCAATTCGACCTCAAGCCAGACGAAACCCGCGTTCGCGAGATGATTCAGGAAATGGCTTCGGCCTACCAGGAGCCTGAGCAAGTTGTGTCCTGGTACTACAAAAACGACCAGCAACTGAACGAAGTTCGTTCGGTTGTGCTGGAAGAGCAAGTTGTGGATACTGTTCTGCAGAAAGCTAGCGTGACCGACAAATCGGTCTCTTACGAAGAAGCGGTCAAGCCGGTAGAAGCACCACAAGCCGACTGATCACTTTTGCGGTAAGAAGCAAACACCATAAGCCAGCCTTCGTGCTGGCTTATGCGTATTCAAGACATAACTATTTGGGAGTGACTGCAGAGCATGTTCCGTAATTCGTATATTCAGCAGAACTCTGATATCCAGGCCGCAGGCGGCCTGGTCCCGATGGTTGTCGAGCAGTCCGCTCGTGGCGAGCGCGCCTACGACATCTACTCGCGCCTGCTCAAGGAGCGAGTGATCTTTCTGGTTGGCCCGGTAGAGGACTACATGGCCAACCTGATCTGTGCGCAACTGCTGTTCCTTGAAGCGGAAAACCCGGACAAGGACATCCATCTCTATATCAACTCCCCGGGCGGTTCGGTGACGGCGGGCATGTCGATCTACGACACCATGCAGTTCATCAAGCCTAATGTATCGACCACCTGTATCGGTCAAGCGTGCAGCATGGGCGCGTTCCTGCTGACGGCCGGTGCCCAGGGCAAGCGTTACTGCCTGCCGAACTCGCGTGTGATGATTCACCAGCCACTGGGCGGTTTCCAGGGCCAGGCGTCGGATATCGAAATCCATGCCAAGGAAATCCTCTTCATTCGTGAGCGTCTCAACACGCTGATGGCCAAACACAGCGGGCGCACGCTTGAAGAAATCGAGCGCGATACCAACCGCGACAATTTCATGAGTGCGGAAGCCGCACGCGAGTACGGGTTGATCGACGAAGTGATCAGTCAGCGCCCTGCTTAAAATAAGCAGCTCAAAATAAGGTTGGTCGGCGGGTCCGATCACCTGCGGGCTTGAAAAAGCCCGCAATAGCCTTCATCTTGTGTTGCAAGCCTATCGGATTTGGATCGAACGAATGACTGACACCCGCAACGGCGAGGACAACGGCAAGCTGCTCTATTGCTCCTTCTGTGGCAAAAGCCAGCATGAAGTGCGCAAATTGATTGCCGGCCCCTCGGTCTTTATCTGCGACGAGTGCGTCGACCTGTGCAATGACATCATCCGCGAGGAGGTGCAGGAAGCACAGGCCGAAAGCAGCGCGCATAAATTGCCTTCGCCTAAAGAAATCAGCGGCATCCTTGATCAGTATGTGATTGGTCAGGAGCGTGCGAAAAAGGTTCTGGCCGTAGCGGTGTACAACCACTACAAACGCCTGAATCAGCGTGACAAAAAGAATGACGACGTCGAACTCGGCAAGAGCAACATCCTGCTGATCGGCCCGACAGGCTCGGGTAAGACCTTGCTTGCCGAAACACTGGCCCGCTTGCTGAACGTTCCGTTCACCATCGCCGACGCAACCACCCTCACCGAGGCGGGTTACGTGGGTGAAGATGTCGAGAACATCATTCAGAAGCTGCTGCAGAAATGCGATTACGACGTGGAAAAAGCCCAGATGGGCATTGTCTACATCGATGAAATCGACAAGATTTCGCGCAAATCCGACAACCCGTCGATCACCCGGGACGTTTCCGGTGAAGGCGTGCAGCAGGCCCTGCTCAAGTTGATCGAAGGCACGGTCGCTTCCGTTCCACCTCAAGGTGGTCGCAAGCATCCGCAACAGGAATTCCTTCAGGTCGACACCCGTAACATCCTGTTCATCTGCGGTGGTGCGTTCTCCGGTCTGGAAAAGGTTATTCAAAACCGTTCCACCAAGGGCGGTATCGGTTTCAACGCGGAAGTGCGCAGCAAGGAAGAAGGCAAGAAAGTCGGTGAGTCACTGCGTGAAGTCGAGCCTGACGATCTGGTCAAGTTCGGTCTGATCCCGGAATTCGTCGGTCGTCTGCCGGTACTTGCGACGCTGGACGAGCTTGACGAGACTGCGTTGATGCAGATCCTCACCGAACCGAAAAATGCTCTGACCAAGCAGTATGCCAAGCTGTTCGAGATGGAAGGCGTTGACCTGGAATTCCGTTCCGACGCTCTGAAATCGGTCGCCAAGCGTGCCCTGGAGCGTAAAACCGGTGCTCGTGGCCTGCGTTCGATTCTCGAAGGTGTATTGCTCGACACTATGTATGAAATCCCCTCGCAATCCGAGGTGAGCAAAGTAGTGATCGATGAAAGCGTGATAGAAGGCAAGTCCAAGCCACTGTATATCTATGAAAACAGTGAGCCGACCGCCAAGGCCGCGCCAGACGCTTAAGCGTCACGCAGCTTGAACAAAGAAGGGGCCTTCGGGCCCCTTTTCTTTTCGTGCGTTTTAACACTGTCTTTGCGCTTGTTTTTTTTCAAGGCAACCCCCATCTTGGTTTCAAGCTTACTTCCATCTGTTTACGGCCTTACGGCCGCCGTAGAGGCGAAATCATGAAGACCACCATCGAATTGCCTCTCCTGCCATTGCGTGATGTCGTGGTTTATCCGCACATGGTTATCCCGCTGTTCGTGGGGCGCGAGAAATCCATCGAAGCCCTCGAGGCTGCGATGACGGGTGACAAGCAGATTCTTCTGCTGGCCCAGAGAAACCCGGCTGACGACGATCCCGGTGAAGAGGCTCTGTACCGCGTTGGTACGATTGCCACCGTTCTGCAGCTGCTGAAGCTGCCTGACGGCACGGTCAAGGTCCTGGTCGAAGGTGAGCAGCGGGGCGCCGTTGAGCGCTTCAGCGAAGTGGACGGCCACTGCCGTGCCGAAGTCTCCCTGATCGACGAAGTTGACGCACCAGAGCGCGAGTCGGAGGTATTCGTTCGCAGCCTGCTGTCGCAGTTCGAGCAATACGTGCAGTTGGGCAAGAAGGTCCCGGCTGAAGTCCTCTCGTCGCTCAACAGCATCGATGAGCCAGGCCGCCTGGTGGACACCATGGCTGCGCACATGGCCCTGAAGATCGAGCAGAAGCAGGAAATCCTCGAAATCATCGATCTGTCGGCCCGGGTCGAGCACGTTCTGGCGTTGCTCGATGCCGAGATCGACCTGCTGCAGGTCGAAAAACGCATTCGCGGCCGCGTCAAGAAGCAAATGGAGCGCAGCCAGCGCGAGTACTACCTGAATGAGCAGATGAAGGCCATTCAGAAAGAGCTCGGCGACAGTGATGAAGGTCACAATGAAGTCGAAGATCTGAAAAAACGTATCGATGCTGCTGGCCTGCCCAAAGATGCCCTGGCCAAGGCGACAGCCGAACTGAACAAGCTCAAGCAGATGTCACCGATGTCCGCGGAAGCGACCGTGGTGCGCTCGTACATCGACTGGCTGGTTCAGGTGCCGTGGAAGGCGCAGAGCAAGGTGCGCCTGGATCTGGCGCGTGCCGAAGACATTCTGGATGCCGATCACTATGGCCTCGAAGAAGTCAAAGAGCGCATCCTCGAATACCTCGCCGTGCAAAAGCGCGTGAAGAAGATTCGTGGTCCGGTGCTGTGCCTGGTCGGCCCTCCGGGGGTCGGTAAAACGTCCCTGGCGGAGTCGATTGCTCATGCCACCAACCGCAAGTTCGTACGCATGGCCCTCGGTGGCGTACGTGACGAGGCGGAAATTCGTGGTCATCGCCGTACTTACATCGGTTCGATGCCAGGAAGATTGATTCAAAAGATGACAAAAGTGGGCGTGCGCAACCCGCTGTTCCTGCTCGATGAAATCGACAAAATGGGCAGCGACATGCGCGGCGATCCGGCATCGGCGTTGCTGGAAGTGCTCGATCCCGAGCAGAACCACAATTTCAACGATCACTATCTGGAAGTCGATTACGACCTGTCCGATGTGATGTTCCTGTGCACCTCGAACTCGATGAACATTCCACCGGCGCTGCTGGACCGGATGGAAGTGATCCGTCTGCCGGGCTACACCGAAGACGAGAAGATCAACATCGCCGTGAAGTACCTTTCGCCGAAGCAGATCACTGCCAACGGTTTGAAAAAAGGCGAGCTGGAGTTTGACGCCGAAGCGATTCGCGACATCATTCGCTACTACACCCGTGAAGCCGGTGTGCGTGGCCTTGAGCGGCAGATTGCCAAGGTTTGCCGCAAGGCCGTCAAGGAGCATGCGCTGGAAAAACGCTTCTCGGTGAAGGTCACCGCAGACATGCTGGAGCACTTCCTGGGCGTGCGTAAATTCCGCTATGGCCTGGCCGAGCAGCAGGATCAGATCGGCCAGGTGACCGGGCTGGCATGGACTCAGGTGGGTGGCGAACTGCTGACCATCGAAGCCGCCGTGGTACCGGGCAAGGGCCAGTTGATCAAGACCGGTTCCCTGGGTGATGTGATGGTCGAGTCGATCACGGCCGCGTTGACCGTTGTTCGCAGTCGGGCGAAGAGTCTGGGCATTCCCCTGGACTTCCATGAGAAGCGCGACACGCACATCCATATGCCGGAAGGGGCGACCCCGAAAGACGGTCCTAGCGCCGGCGTGGGCATGTGCACGGCCCTGGTTTCGGCGTTGACCGGCATTCCGGTGCGCGCAGATGTCGCCATGACCGGCGAAATCACCTTGCGTGGCCAGGTGCTGGCCATTGGCGGCTTGAAAGAAAAGCTGCTGGCTGCCCATCGCGGCGGAATCAAGACGGTGATCATTCCTGAAGAGAATGTGCGCGATCTCAAAGAGATTCCGGACAATATCAAGCAGGATCTACAGATTAAACCGGTTAAATGGATTGACGAGGTCCTGCAAATTGCGTTGCAATACGCGCCGGAGCCCTTGCCGGACGTGGCTCCGGAGATAGTCGCGAAGGATGAGAAACGCGACGCGGATTCTAAGGAAAGAATTAGCACGCATTAGTACGTATTTGCCTGGGGGGCTTCCTTGACAGTTTTTTAGAGCCCTTGTTATAAAGCGGCTCTTAAGTGTCTGTAGGCCATTCAGCACTCGTTTTTGCTTTCACCAAAAAAACTTAGAATCATACTCAAATAGATATAAGGGGACTTAGAGTGAACAAGTCGGAACTGATTGATGCTATCGCTGCATCCGCTGATATCCCGAAAGCTGCTGCTGGCCGTGCGCTGGACGCTGTAATCGAATCCGTCACTGGCGCTCTCAAGGCTGGCGACTCTGTTGTTCTGGTTGGTTTCGGTACCTTCTCCGTAACCGATCGTCCAGCTCGCATCGGTCGTAACCCACAGACCGGTAAGACGCTGGAAATCGCAGCAGCCAAAAAACCAGGTTTCAAAGCCGGTAAAGCACTGAAAGAAGCTGTCAACTAAGTTCGATTCAGGTTTTTACCCATCCGGGTCGGGGTCATGCCTGACTTGGCAGCGGAGCGGCAGTCCTGACTGCAGGTCGCCGGTTCAAGACACCAAGGGTCGCCAGTTCGAGTCCTTGATCCGCTCCGCCAGTTACGAGAAGGCGCATCCTCGGATGCGCCTTTCTTCTATCCGGATTCTACCCACGCTCCACGGTTGCCTAATTTTGAAGTTCAACCGTTTCTGGGGGACGCATGCTGCAGAATATCAGGGACAATTCACAAGGCTGGATTGCCAAGACTATTATCGGGGTCATCGTTGCACTGATGGCCTTGACCGGTTTCGACGCCATTTTTCAGGCCACGACGAGCAAGAATGAAGCGGCGAAGGTCAATGGTGAAGAAATCAGCCAGAACGAGCTGAGCCAGGCGGTCGATATGCAACGCCGCCAGCTTATGCAACAGCTGGGCAAGGATTTCGATGCTTCCTTGCTGGATGAAAAAATGTTGCGCGAATCGGCCCTCAAGGGCCTGATCGATCGCAAACTGCTGCTGCAAGGCGCAGAACAATCGAAGTTTGCCTTTTCCGAAGCGGCACTTGATCAGGTCATCCTGCAAACACCGGAATTTCAGGTTGATGGCAAGTTCAGCTCCGAGCGTTTCGACCAGGTGATTCGCCAGCTTGGCTATACCCGCATGCAATTCCGCCAGATGCTGGCTCAGGAAATGCTGATTGGCCAGCTGCGTGCCGGTCTGGCCGGTAGCGGTTTCGTGACCGATGCGCAGGTGCTGGCATTTGCCCGTCTGGAAAAACAGACCCGCGATTTCGCTTCGCTGAACATCAAGGCTGACCCGGCGGCTGTGAAGCTGACCGACGAAGAGGTCAAGGCCTATTACGACGAACACGCCAAGGAATTCATGACGCCGGATCAGGTGGTCATCGATTACCTCGAGTTGAAGAAGGCTTCCTTCTTCGACCAGGTCAGCGTCAACGACGAAGATCTGCAAGCGGCCTATCAGAAAGAAATCGCGAACCTGTCCGAGCAACGCCGGGCTGCGCACATTCTGATTGAAGTGAACGACAAGACCACCGAGGCACAAGCCAAGGCGAAGATCGAAGAGATCCAGGCCCGTCTGGCCAAGGGTGAGCAGTTCGAGGCACTGGCCAAGGAGTTCTCCCAGGATCCGGGTTCGGCAAACAACGGCGGTGACCTGGGTTATGCCGGTCCTGGCGTCTACGATCCTGCGTTCGAAAAAGCCCTGTATTCGTTGGCCAAGGACCAGGTTTCGGCGCCGGTTCGCACCGACTTCGGTTTTCACCTGATCAAGCTGTTGGGTGTGGAAGCACCTGAAGTGCCAACCTTCGCCAGCCTGAAAGACAAGCTGACCCGTGCGCTGAAAACCCAGCAGGTCGAGCAGCGTTTCGTTGAGGCGAGCAAGCAACTGGAAGACGCCTCGTTCGAAGCGTCCGATCTGGCTCAACCGGCGCAGGACCTGAAACTGACCGTACAGACGTCCAAGCCGTTCGGCCGCGAAGGCGGTGAGGGTATTGCAGCCAACCGTGCCGTGATCACTGCCGCGTTCAGCCCGGAAGTCCTGGATGAGGGTGCGAACAGCACCGCCATCGAGCTCGATCCGGAAACCGTGGTCGTGGTGCGTGCCAAGGAGCACCTGAAGCCTTCGCAGCTGCCGCTGGAAAGCGTTGATGCGGCCATCCGCGGGCAACTGGCCAAGGAGCACGCCAGCGCCGATGCCAAGACCAAGGCTGAAGCCTTGATCGCCAATCTGCGCGATGGCAAGACCCCGCTGGATCAGGCCGTCGACGGCCAAGCCTGGAAAGTCACCGAGGCGGCGACTCGCGCTCAGGAAGGGGTTGATCCTGCCGTGCTGCAAGCGCTGTTCCGCATGGCGAAGCCGGCGGCCAAGGACAAGCCGACCTTCACCAGCGTGACGCTGGCGGATGGCAGCCTGATGATCGTGCGCCTCAATGGCGTGAACGAAGCCGCGGCGCCTACCGATGAAGAGAAAGCGCAGTACCGTCGCTACCTCGCGTCGCGCATCGGCCAGCAAGACTTTGCGGCGTATCGCAAGCAGCTGGAAAGCCAGGCGGACATCAAGAAGTACTGATGCCTGACCAGGTTTAGCGCGACACAGGAGACCCCGGCCGAAACGCCGGGGTCTTTTCGTTTGGCCGTACGTCATTTGCCGCGGTGACTTTTACGCAAAACCGCGGTCAATCAGCCTGTAACCGTTTTAAGACACGATCGATGCTCCGCTAAGCATCGATCTGTTGCACAATACGCCCCGAACCGTTTTCCTCAGGATGTTCAATGTTTAAATCATTTCCCATGCGGATTGTCGGCGTGGCTGCCGTGCTGGCCGTTGCAGCCGGTTGTTCATCGAACAAGGCTGCCATCTACGAGCATGAGAACTTCGACGATTCCGGCACCTTTTCCCGTAACTATCCGGTCACCGATATCCAGAGCTGTGAAGCCGCCCGCCGCGCCTTGCTCAGCCAGGGTTACATCATCACCAGCAACGATCCGAAGCTGGTCAGCGGTCACAAGAGCTTCCAGCAGACCGGCGAAAACCACATGGAGATCAGTTTCAGTGTGGTGTGTGCCGATGACGGTAGCGAAGGGCACCATGCGACTGTGTTCGCCAACGCCCTGCAGGATCGTTATGCGCTGAAGAAGACCAACAACTCCGCCAGTCTTGGTGTAGGCGTGCTGGGCTCGGTGTCGATGCCGATCGGCTCCTCTGACGACTCGATGGTGAAGGTCGCCAGCGAAACCGTCTCGTCTGCCAAGTTCTACGAGCGTTTCTTTGCACTGGTCGAGCTGTTCCTGCCGCCGGAAGCGAAAAAGGCTGCGCACATCACCGAAAAGCCGAAAACAGACCTGGGCATGCCTGAAGCCCAGGTGGCACCGGCTCCTCTGGCGCCTGCCGCAACCACTGCGCCGGCCGCACAGCCAACCCCGCCAACCCCGCCAACCCCGGCGCCTGCTCCAGTGGAACCCGCTCCAACGGTTTCTGAGCCGGTCATGCCGCCGCCTGAAGCGGCACCGATTACCCCGGTTCAGAACATGGATCCGGCACCGTCGGTAGAAACCATCACGCCACCGACAAATCCAACCGACATGCCGCCGCCGAGCGAGGCGATTCCGGCGATGCCTGTCACCGGCCAGTGATTGTTCGCGCTACGGGGTCGGCCAACGAGTCACGAACCCGTAGCGAGCGCATTGATTGATCCGCGTCAAACAAGGCCGCTGTCCTGCGGCCTCCCGCGAAAAAAACCAATGATAAATTCCTGACCAGCTGCTACGTTTTATTCAGTAGCGACGGAGTGTCGTGTCCGCGTCATTTTTCTTTCATGCGGACACTTTATGCTCAAGGCATTGGTCATTAGTTCTGACGTTTTTCAATACGGGTTGGGGGATTCAACAATGGACGATTATCAAGAAGAACTGCTCGAGTACCAGGCATTCGAACTGGATCCGCTGGAGCCTGCAGAAGACGCTACCGAGCTTTAAAGCTCCAACTTGTCGCTCGCAGCTAAAGGCTTCAGGCTGTTTTTCCATGGCTGCGGCGAAACTCGCCGGGTGTCTGCCCGTTCCAGCGTTTGAAGGCGCGTTGAAAGGCTTCGGCCGAGGCAAAGCCCAGCAGGTAGGCGATTTCCCCGAACGCCAGTTCGGTGTCGCGTATGTAGGTCATGGCCAGATCGCGACGGGTTTCATTGAGGATTGCGCGAAATTGCGTGCCTTCCTCGGCAAGTTTTCGGCGCAGGGTCCAGGTGGGCAGCTTCAGGCGTGCCGCCACTTCTTCCAGGTCGGGCTCCCGGCCACCATTGAGCAGGGGGCCCAGCAACGCGATGATGCGTTCACGCAGGCTGCGGGTGCGTGTCAGTTGTTCCAGCTCCTGCTCACACAGTTGCAGCAAATGCCGCCAGGTGCTCGGGCAATGCTCGGGGTTGCGCTGGGCGAGGCTTGCCAGGCTCAAGCGCAGTTGATTGCGTTCGCTGCCAAACTGGATCGGACAGTCACCCAGCACGTCATAGGCCGCACGGTAATCGGGCTCGTCGAATTCAATCTCGATACGTTCGGCGCGCAGCGCGATGGCGCTGACGCTGGATAATTGCTGCAACCAGCCGGCAATGATCGAATCCACCACGAAGCGGTTGTAGACGTTATAGGGGCTGATCGAATAGAAACGCAGCCAGGCGCCTTGGGCGTCTTCGTGAAAGCTTGATTGGCCGCGATAATTGGAACCGTACAAGGCTTCGAAGCGGATCAGGCAGCGCGCGGCTTCACGTACTGTGGGTGCCTGGGCTGCGGTGACCCCTGCGAGGCCGACCTGGCTCAGACGACTGAGCTGCCCCATGCGCAAGCCAAGGGCCGGGTTGTCGGTCAGTTGAATGGCGCTGTGGCCCAGGCGCATGTAGCGCGGTATTGACAGGCGGGCACCGGCCTCGCTCAGTCGCGCTGCGTCGAGGCCGTATTGATCGAGCAGTGGCTGCGGATCGACGCCATGACTGCGCACGGCATCGGCCAGGCTATGAACAAAGCCTACCGACAGATCGCCGAGGCGCATCGGCTGCGGTTTCATGGCTTACAACCAGAGGTTCAGCAAACGCGCACCCTGGGCGTTGCCGTCGGCAAACTGCTGGCCGTTGCGGCTGAGGAAGCTGTGCCCGGCGCTGCCCTGATCCCAGAATTGCCCCCGCAGGAACACGCTCATGCCCGCGACAGCCTGACTGGCCGGTACCCGGGTCGTGAGGGTCAGGCGCTGCCAGGCCTGGCCTTCGCTGACTTCTCCGGGCTTGAGGTTGACCGACGCCGGCTCCGATGCCCCCCTGTAGCCACGCCACGGCTGCTCCCAGGTGCCACGGCCGGGAACAAAGGCCGGTACCGCAACCAGCTGTACGCTCTGGTCGTTGAGCTTGAGGTAGTTTTCCGGGTACCAGCTGTCGTGGCCGATCAATACGCCCAATTTTCCTGCGGGTGTATCCACGACATTGAGCGAGTGTTCGGCGTTCGCCTTGATCCCGTTCTGTTCTGCGAAGAACGGGTGCATCTGGCGCTGGGGCTGGCCGATCGGCAGGCCATCGTTGTTGAACACCACGCTGCTGTTGTAAAGCGCGCCGCGACCGATCTTCAAGGTGCCGTCGATGATGCTTGGTTCGGGCAGCACGATGGAACCCGCGACTAGCGTCACGTGGAACTCCCTGGCCAATCCACCGAACAATGCCTGGTAGTCTCTGGCCATCGCCTTGGCTTTCATGCGCAGGTGGGCATCGTTCAGACGGTTGCCACCCTCGGCGCTGATCAACGCTTTGGCGAACTTCAGGGGATTGCTCACCGCCAGCCAGTTCATGGCCTCCTTGAGGGTGCTGGCCTGATACAGCTCATCCTTTTCGCCGCTGACCATCAACCAGGTACCGACGTGTTCCGGCAACACGACGACGGTCTTGCCGTTCAACAAGCCCTGGTCCCGGGCTGCTTGCAGATAGGCCGCGAGTTTGCGGTGCAAACGCTCGGGGCTTTGATAATCGGTAGGAAACAGTTCGGGCTGAATGCCCAGCAGATTGCCGCGATCGGCAGGCGTACCCTGGTCGACAGCCAGGTTGATCCGCAGGTCTGAAAGGTAGTGACCCACCGGCCGGTCCGCGGCCCACATCGCGTAGGTCGTGAGGGCGGCGAGCAACGCCATGGAAAATGTCAGATACAAAAGTTTGCGCATGGGGACACAGTTTACAGCCTGGAGCCGGGTGTGGCTTTTGATTTGGAACCGGATCGAGCATAAAGGGAATCAAGGGCCAGGTGGGTAAATTTCAACGCTGACGGTTTTTTGCGGTCGGCGGCCTTTCTGCATCGATAGGCGGCAATGAATGACCGGATTAAACGCCAGGGGAATTGACGGGGAGGGGGGCATCGGTCAGCCACCCTTTTGCTCGTCCGGCCGGCAGGTGAACGTTAGTTGGTGACCAGTAGTTCCGGGCCGAGGTAATCGTTGATCTGGTTGATATCGTCGTCGCCCAGGCTGCCCACCGAAGAGGCCAGGCGCAGACGCGACAGCAAATAGCGCACTTTGGCCTCGAACAGATCGTGACGTGCAACAAAGAGCAGTTCTTCGGCATTGAGGACGTCCGAGTTGGTGCTGGTGCCGCCTTCCTTGAAGCCCTTGCGTGTCGATAACAGTGAGCGTTCGTTGGACACTACGGCCTTCTCCAGGGCGTGAATGCGTTTGGCGCCACTCAGTATGCCTTGATACTCACGGGTGGTTCCGGTGATGACTTCCTGACGCGCGGCGTCAAGCTCATCCAGGGCCTTGTCGCTATTGGCGCTGGCCTGGCGTGTCAACGCGCTGACGCCGCCACCGCTGTACAGCGGGATATTGACTTCCAGCCCGATCGAGCCGTAGTGGTTGCGTTGGTTCAGCTCGGAAAGTGATTGGCTTTCACCCGCGGTGTAGCCGGCAATGAAATCCAGTGTTGGCCAGTGGCCGGCGCTGGCACGCTTCACTTCTTCAGCGGCAAGGTCGCGGCTATAGCGGCGCGCATGGATCAGCGGGCTGTCGGTCTGGGCTTTGACCAACCAGTCCTGCAGGTTGCTCGGCAGCAGAGGCGGTGTATCGAAACTCGGACGCAAGGTGGTCATGGATTCCGGAGTTTCACCGATGTATTCCTCAAGCTTGGCGCGCGCGTTGACCAGGTTGTCCTGCGCTTCGATCAGTTCGGCTTCGGCGAGGTCGCGGCGGGCGGCCGACTCGTCGATGTCGGTGACGGTGCCTGCGCCCAACTCCATGCGCCGTTTCGCCGAGGCGAGTTGTTCATCAAAGGCGTTCAGTTTGGACTTGGCCAGGGTGATGGTTTCGCTGGCCAGGAGCACGTCGAAATAGCTTTCGGCCAGGCGCACCGCGGCGTCCTGGGTCTTGGCATCGAATACCGCGTTGCTGTAGTCGGCACGCTGTTGGCCCTGGCGGTACTCGGCCATCTTCTGTTTGTTGAACAGCGGCTGGCGCAGGCGCACATTGGCGCCCTTGGAGTCGTAGTGCAGATCCCTCTCGATGCCGCTCTGGCTTTGGGAACCATTGACCTTGTTGTCGTAGGCCGAGGCATTGATCTGCGGCAGCAGGCCGGCCTTGCCGATGGCGCGGTTTTCGCCGCCGGCTTCTTTTTCATGCACGGCGGCCTGGTAGATAGGACCCTGGTACTGCAACAGGTCCCAAGCTTGTTTGAGGTCCATGGCGTCAGCCGGCAGGGCCAACCCCAGCAAGCAGAAGAGCAGGCAATGACGTTCCATTTCATTGTTCCTTGAATGAGCTGTCCACACGTTCGAGCATTGGTTTAAGAAGATAGCTCATCAAGTTGCGTTCGCCCGTCTTGATGGTGACGCTGGCAGGCATGCCGGGGCGAATGTGATTGGTGCCAAGCAGGTTCATGCCGTCGGGTGTGACTTCCACCTGGGCCAGATAGAAGGGTTGCTTGCTTTCCTCGTCCATCAGGCGGTCGGCGGAGATGGTCAGCACCCGGCCTGGAATGTTGGGCGTCCTGGCATGGTTGAAGGCCGGGAAGGAAATGTCCACGGGCAGGCCGGGGACCATCTTGTCGATGGCCTGCACGGGAATCATCGCGTCGACCTGCAGCGGTTCGTTGAGCGGAACGATTTCCATGATTTTGAAGCCGGGCTGAATGACCCCGCCGACGGTGGCAATGCTCAGGCCCTGGACCATGCCATCGATTGGCGAGCGAATCACCGTGTGGGTCACTTCATAGTCGAGCGCGCGCAGGCGGTCGGCCAGGGTAGTGTTTTCCTTGGCGGTTTCAGTCAGCTGCGATTCGACTTCCTTGAGGTAATCGTGCTGGCGCTGCAGGATGCGCAGCTTGATTTCAGTGGTCTGGCTACGCACACGGGCGATGTTGTTGAGGTTCTCGGCCTGGCCGGCGGACAGGTCGGCGTTGCTGCGCTCCAGCTCGAGCAGGCGGTTGCGCGGCACATAGCCTTCAGCCGACAGCACGCGGGTGCCTTGCAGTTCCTGGTTGAGGAAACCGATCTGCGAGGCGCGGGCGCTGTAGACCTGTTGCAGGCCCTTGAGCTGCACTGCCGATGCTGCCAGGTTCTCCTGCAGGATGCTGATTTCGCCAGCGAGTCCGGCGCGGCGGGTGTCCAGCAGGCGCTGCTGCAGGTCCATGGCGGCCTCCAGGCGGTAATCACCCTTGAAGCGCTTGAGCAGTTCGGGATCGTAGGTCACTACATCGCGACCGTCCCGTTCCGCTTCCAGGCGGTTTTCCACGGTCTTGCTGACGATGTACTGGGCGCTGATCGCACCTTCTTCGGCAGTGGCCCGCAACGAATCGAGGCGGACCACTTCCTGTCCTTTTTTCACCAAATCGCCTTCGCGAACCAGAATGGCCTCCACGGTACCGCCGGTGAGGTGCTGTACGGCTTTGCGATTGTTGGTGACTTTGACCGTGCCGGTCGCGACCACGCCGGCATCCAGCGGTGCCAGCCAGGACCACAGGAGGAAGCCGCCGAAGCCGGCGATCACCAGCCACACGCCCCATCGCGCAGGTCTGCCGACGTCCAGATCCACCATGCTACGGGGATCGGCAGGAATCATCTCGGTATGTTGGCTCATTTGCATGATCGGTCACTCCCGTGCTTTGACGGAGGCCAGCGGAGTCGAGGCGCCTGCAGGCATCACACTGGCCTTGCGCAGCGCTGCGAATACTTCATCGCGCGTGCCGAGCATCTGCACGCCGCCGTCACGCAGCATCAGCACCTTGTCGACGGCGCAGAGTACGTTGGGACGGTGGGAAATCAGGACCACGGTGGCGCCACGGCCCTTGAGTTCGGCCAGCGCATCGACCAGGGCCTTTTCGCCGACGTCATCGAGGTTGGCGTTCGGCTCATCCAGCACGATCAGATTGGGCTCGCCATACAGTGCGCGGGCCAGGGCAATGCGCTGCTTCTGGCCACCGGACAGCGGACTACCGTCGGTGCCCAGGCGGGTGTCATAACCCTGCGGAAAACGCAGGATCATCTCGTGCACTCCAGTGATCTTGGCGGCGCGGATGACCGCTTCACTGTCCACTTCGCCAAAGCGCGCAATGTTGTCGGCGATGTTGCCCTCGAACAGCTCGACGTCCTGTGGCAGGTAGCCGAGCCAGGGGCCAAGTTCGCCTTTGTTCCAGGTGAATATGTCCGCGCCGTCCAGGCGCACCTTGCCGGCCTGCGCCGGCCAGACCCCGACCAGCAGGCGGGCGAGGGTGGATTTGCCCGAGGCGGACGGGCCGATGATGCCAAGGCTTTCACCGGGGACCAGGCTGAAGCCCACACCGCGCAGAATCGTGTTGTTGGTACCAGGGGCACCGGCATACACATTCTCCACCGCCAGCATACCCTGCGGCCGCTGCAGCGACATGCTCGGTGGCCGGCGCGGATAGTCGTGCAGCATTTCGTTGAGCCGGGCCCAGGCCGAGCGGCAACCGAGCAGTTGTTTCCACGAAGCGATGACCTGTTCGACCGGCCCCAGTGCACGGCCGGTGAGGATCGAGCAGGCAATCATCATCCCCGGGGTGATCTTGCCTTCGATCGCCAGCAGTGCGCCGGCGCCGAGAATCAGTGACTGCAGCGTGATACGCACGAAGCGCCCGGTGCTGCTGATCAAGGCGGCGCGGTCGGAGGCCAGGGTCTGCATTTCCAGAATGCGCAAATGGCTTTGGAACCAGCGCTTGCTGATCGACGGCAGCATGCCCATGGCCTCGATGACCTCGGCATTGCGCAGGTTGTTGTTGGCGTATTGGGCGGAGGACATGGCGGCCTGATTGGCTTCGGCCAGCGGCTTCTGCGTCGCCTTTTCGGTGAGATAAGCCAGGCCCATCAGAATCAGGGAACCGATCAGCGTCAGCAGTCCGAGCAGCGGGTGGATCAGATAGGCGACCAACAGGTAGATCGGCGTCCACGGTGCATCGAAGAACGCGAACAGGGAATTGCCGGTGACGAACTGACGAACCTGGGAGAGGTCTTGCAGGGCCTGGGCCGGATTACCCCCGGCGCGGCTCAGGTTGCGTTCGAATGCCGCGTTGAAAATGCGTCGGTTGAGTTCCATGTCGAGGCAGTTGCCGACCCGGATCAGCACCTTGGTGCGGACCATTTCCAGGGTGGACATCAGCAAGAAAAGACCCACCACCAGCACAGTCAGCATCGTCAGTGTCGTGACGTTGCGACTGACCAGGGCTCGATCATAGACCTGCAGCATATAAACGGCTGGCGTCAACATCATGACGTTTATGACGCCGCTGAACGCCGCCAGCATGTAAAAGCTGCGGCGCATGCGAAAAAGGGCGTCGGCCAGTTCGGAACGGATGCTCGACTGCTTGGGCATGGTGATCCTCCCACTTCGAAAAGGCGGTTGCCCTTGGGGCGCAACAGCTAACAGTAAATGTAGTCCCTTAAACGACTTATGCACGCGCAGGCTGGTCGCTCTGTGGATGGCGAGTCTTCCGAAATCTCTGCGTTGCTCCCTTATGCAGCAGCGTAGGTCGCGCTGAAACACTCCGAAATAACATTTCGCTCTATACCTGCACTCAACTTTCTATATGTCTTTTAAAAACAGCTAGTTGTGATCACCAAACACCAGTCGTCTGTTTTAACGACGTAATATTGACAAAGATTTGCTATGGAACTTTAGTCTTAGTTATCGGGGGGCCCGCCCGCCTGAAGCTTGTCATCGTTTTGGCAACGCAAGGTGCGGTGATTTCCCGGAAGGAGCAGAGCATGTCGATCATTGCGTTCTTTTGCAGAGTGAAGGGGCTTTCCAGCCAGTTTGCCTTTACCTCCTGTTTCCATGGCCCGCCCAGGGCGCGTACTCGCTCTGCCTGACCGTTCGGCGAGCCATTCACTACGCGAATTCCAGGCGCGTATCCCGGGTCCCGGGTAACGCCAGCTCTCTCGCTAGAAAACAAGACCAACAAACTGCACAAGCCAGCACGTGACTTGGCGCGGATGGACCTTCTCGTCCCGCGCCTTTACCCAGACAGATCGAGGGCAATCCAAAATGGCCAATTTCAACAAGTCGGACCTGGAGTTCATCCTCAAGCAAATCTTCATCGCAGAAGCGAATGCCGACGGCGCCAGCCTCAGTGATTTGCTTCCCAACAGTCAGGTGCCATTCGGCCTGCGTACCGTCGATGGCAGCTTCAATAACCTGGTCACCGGCCAGAGTGAATTTGGCGCCGCGGACAACGCCTTCCCGCGCCTGCTTGATCCTTCCTTTCTATCGCCGGCATACGCCGGGACCGGGACGGTGATCGACCCGCAACCACGGATTATCAGTAACCTGGTCGTCGACCAGACCGCCAACAACCCGGCGGCCTATGCCGCAGCTTTCGACCCGGGCCTGGACGGTGTGCTCAACTTCGGCACGGCGGGTAATGACGACGTACTCAAGGATGGCGTACAGATAGTCACCAGCCCCGGGCTGGATGGCGTTTTTGGCACGGCCGATGACAAGGACGTGTTCTTCATGCCCAACGTGTCGCCGGACGTCGGCCTGACCGCCAGTTTCAACTCGTGGATGACCTTCTTCGGGCAGTTCTTCGACCACGGTCTCGACCTGGTCACCAAGAGCGCTACCGACGTCGTATTCGTTCCGCTGCAGCCGGACGATCCGTTGTTTGTACCGGGCAGCCCGACCAATTTCATGGTGCTGTCACGTGCCGTGCGTACCGCCGGCGCGGACGGCGTAGTTGGCACTGCCGATGATGGCCAGCCCAACACCACTTCGCCGTTCGTGGACCAGAGCCAGACCTACAGCTCGCACCCCTCGCATCAGGTATTCCTGCGTGAGTACGTTCTCAACGCCGCAGGCGATCCTGTTGCAACAGGACGCTTGATTACCAACCGCGATCTCGGCGCCGATGGTGTATTCGGCACTGCCGATGATGGCGCCGGTGATGGCATGGCGACCTGGAAGGTGGTCAAGGCCCAGGCCCGTGACATGCTCGGCATCGACCTGACTGACGCCGATGTACATAACGTTCCGCTGCTGGCAACCGATGCTTACGGCAACTTCATCCGTGGGCCGAACGGCATGCCGCAAGTGGTGATTCGCATCAGCAACGGTGCCGACGGCATCGCCGGGACGGCTGATGACGTCACTCAACTGGTCGAAGGCAACCGGGCTGCTCCAATCAGTCTGACCAACGCCGTGAGCACCGGGCACGCCTTCCTCGACGACATTGCCCACAATGCCGCGCCGGTCGTCGTCGGCGGGGTTCTGCAGGCGGATGCCGACATCGCTGTCGGCAATGCGCAGCCCGTTGGCCCGACCGGCAACAACCTGACCTATGACAACGAATTGCTCGACGCCCACTACATCGCCGGCGACGGCCGGGTCAACGAGAACATCGGCCTGACCACCGTGCACCATGTGTTCCACTCCGAGCACAACCGCCTGGTCCAGCAGTCCAAGGACACCATCCTTGCCTCCGGCGACCTGGCCTTCCTCAATGAGTGGCTGGCTGACGACGTGACCGCGATACCGACTACACCCGCCGAGATCGCGGCGCTGGTGTGGGACGGCGAACGCCTGTTCCAGGCCGCCAAGTTCGGCACCGAGATGCAGTATCAGCACCTGGTGTTCGAAGAGTTCGCGCGGACCGTTCAGCCGCAGATTGACGAATTCCTTGCACCCAACGGTTATGACACCTCGATCAACCCGGCAATCCTCGCCGAGTTCGCCCACGTGGTGTACCGCTTCGGTCACTCGATGTTGACCGAGACCGTCGATCGCTTCGACCCCGCATTCAATCCGCTGCTCACTAACCCGGCCAACCCGGACTCGCAACTGGGGCTGATCGCGGCATTCCTCAACCCGCTGGCGTTCGCCGGTAGCGGGGTGACTGCGGACGAGGCGGCAGGGGCGATCATTCGCGGTGTGACCCGCCAGGTCGGCAACGAGATCGATGAGTTCGTCACCGAAGCGTTGCGCAACAACCTGCTTGGCCTGCCGCTCGATTTGCCGGCCCTGAACCTGGCGCGTGGTCGCGACACTGGCATTCCCACCTTGAATGAAGCGCGGCGTGAGTTCTATGCATCAACCGGTGACAGCCAGCTCAAGCCCTACATCAGTTGGGCTGACCTGGCGGACAGCCTCAAGCACCCCGAGTCATTGGTCAACTTCATCGCGGCCTTTGGCACGCATAGCACAATCACGGCGGCGACCACGCTGGCAGAAAAACGCGCTGCAGCCATGGCGCTGGTACTCGGTGGTGCGGGTTCGCCGGCTGACCGCCTGGACTTCCTCAACAGCACCGGTGCCTATGCCAACGTAACGACGGCCGGCAAGGACGGGGTTCTGGGTACTGCAGATGACCAGACAGGTGTGACGATCACAGGCGTCGATGACATCGACTTCTGGGTCGGCGGCCTCGCCGAACAGAAAATGCCGTTCGGCGGCATGCTCGGCTCGACGTTCAACTTCGTGTTTGAAACCCAGATGGAAGCGTTGCAGAACGGCGACCGCTTCTACTACCTGTCGCGTACCGCGGGCCTGAACTTCGGCACTGAGCTTGAGAACAACTCCTTTGCCAAGCTGATCATGCTCAATAGCGATGTCACCCACCTGTCGAACACCGTGTTCCTGACGCCGACGTTCACCCTCGAGGTGAATCAGGCCAATCAGTTCACCGGCCTGGGTGTAGCCGGCCGCGATGATCCGACAGGCGGCATCATGATCAACGGCGTGGAAGTCGTATCGCTGGTGATTCGCGACAACCCCGACACCGTCGGTCCGGACGCCAACTATCTGCAGTACACCGGTGAAGACCATGTTGTCATGGGCGGCACCGCCGGCAATGACATCATCATCTCCGGTGACGGCGATGACACCCTTTACGGCGACGGCGGCAACGACCGCCTCGAAGGCGGTGCCGGGAACGATGCGGTGCTGGGCGGTGATGGCGATGACATCATCAGCGACTCGTTCGGCGACAACCGCCTGGAAGGTAATGCCGGTAACGATGTGATCGTGGCCGGCAGCATGCTGGCTGCTGGCAACCTGATTCTGGGGGGCGATGGCCAGGACTTCATCATCACCACCGAAGACATCACCACCACCTTCGGCGGCCAGGGTGACGACTTCATCCTCGGTGCCAAGACCAACCTGCCTCCAACCGGCAACGAAGGTGATGACTGGATCGAGAAGGGCACCCAGGACGGTGCGCCTGGCGATAACTTCTCGCCATTGCTCAATGACGATGTGATCGGCAACGACATCTTCGTCGGCGGCGGTGGCTTCGACGAAATGATCGGCGAGGGTGGCGACGACATCTTTGTCGGCAGCGATGCCCAGGACAAGATGGACGGCATGTCCGGTTTCGACTGGATCACCTACAAGAACGACAACATCGGTGTGACCGCTGACCTGAGGCTGGCCGCGCTGGCGCAGCCACACGGCAATACACCAAACCAGAACGCCGGGGTGTTCAATCCGGTCGGCGCCTCGCCGGCCTCGATTCTCGACCGTTTTGCCGAGGTCGAAGGCTTGTCCGGTTCGAGTTTCGGTGATGTGCTCAAAGGCGATGATGTTGATGCGGTCACAATCGTCAACCACGGTGGTGCCACGGGCGGTGCGCTGACCAATGTGGCGTTGATCCGCGGACTGGACCAGTTCCTGGCTGATGCCGGCTTGCCGGTCACCGGCTTTGCCACTGGCAACATTATCCTCGGCGGCGATGGCAGTGATCTGATCGAAGGTCGCGGTGGCGATGACCTGATCGACGGCGACAAATGGATCAACGTCAGGATTGCCGTTTATGATCCGGCTGACGTCAACCATACCGGTCCCGAAATCGCCTCCTTCGACAGCATGGTCGATATGATTCCGCTCATGCTGGACGGTTCCATTAACCCCGGTCAGCTCAAGGCTGTGCGGGAAATCCTGCCCGGCACCTCGACCGGCGGGGCAGCCTTCGACACCGCCATTTACTCCGGGCTTCAGGGCGAGTACACGGTGACCGTCGACGACCGCGGCACCGACGATCTGGCGGACGACGTCTATACCGTGACAGACAGCGTAGCGGGCCGTGACGGCACCGATACCCTGCTGCATATCGAACGCCTGCAATTCGCTGATGACCAACTAGTGCTGGTGGACGGGCTCAATGCCCAACCGACCGGCAGTCCGACTGTCACCGATGGCAACGGCGGCGCGATAGTCGTCGGCGACACGCTGACTGTCAGCGTGGCCGGGCTGCGCGATGCCGACAACATCACGGCGGGTAATCCGCTGGGCTTGATCAACAGCTCTGTGTCCTACTACTGGCAGTTCGAGGCAACTCCCGGCAGCGGCATTTTCGAGGACATCATCCTGTTGCCGGCCGGTGACCTGGCGTTCCAGAGTGCCGATGGCACATCGTTCAAGGTCTCTCCCGACCTTGCCGGGCTGTCGTTGCGGGTCAAGGCGATCTACCAGGATGCCCATGGCACCACTGAAATGATGTTCTCGCAGCCGACCTCCGTGGTGGCTCCGGGCACACCGGTCGTACCGACGGCGCCAGTACCGGTCGTGGATGCAACCGCCGGTGGCGCAGGCCTGCACATGGTCCGCTCCGACCTCAACTTCATTCTTGACCAGATCAAGATTGCCGAGGCTGAAGCGTCCGGTCAGGACATCCTCTCGCTGATCCCGAACATCCGTGCGCCATTGGGCCTGCGGGCGGTCGACGGGTCGAACAACAACCTGCTGAACCTCAACGGCAACAATCACACCGAGTTTGGTGCTGCCGACAACGTCTTTCCGCGGTTGACCGATCCGGTCTTCAATCCGGCAGAAGGGGGAACGACGTATGCGAGCAACGGCGGCCTTGTGATTGACTCGCAGCCGCGCACCATCAGTAACCTGATCGTCGACCAGACGTCGAACAACCCGGCGGCCTATGCCACGGCTTTTGACCCGGGTGCGGACGGAGTGCTCAACTTCGGCGCGGTGGGTAACGACGACGTGCTCAAGGATGGCGTACAGATAGTCGCCAGCCCCGGCATGGATGGTCAGTTCGGTACTGCCGATGATCACGATGTGTACCTGTTCGAGAACACCGCGGCGGATGCGGGGCTGTCAGCTCCGTTCAACGCCTGGATGACCTTCTTCGGGCAGTTCTTCGACCATGGCCTGGACCTGGTGACCAAAGGTGGCTCGGGCACTGTCTTCATTCCGCTTCAGCCGGATGATCCACTGTTTGTCCCAGGTAGCCCGACCAACTTCATGGTCCTGACCCGCGCGACCAACCAGCCAGGGCCTGATGGCGTTCTCGGCACGGCCGACGACATCCATGAGCACACCAACACCACCACGCCGTTCGTGGACCAGAACCAGACCTACAGCTCGCACCCGTCGCACCAGGTGTTCCTGCGCGGATATGAACTGACCGCCGACGGCCCTGTCGCGACAGGCCGGTTGATCACTAACCGTGACCTGGGGGCGGATGGTACCTTTGGTACTGCTGACGACGTTGAAATCGGTGGCATGGCCACCTGGAAGGTGGTCAAGGCGCAGGCCCGTGACATTCTCGGTATCAACCTGACCGACGCCGATATCGACAGCGGCCCGCTGCTGGCGACTGACGCCTATGGCAATTTCCTCAAAGGGCCGAACGGCTTCCCGCAAATTGTCATTCGGGTCAACAACGGGGCAGACGGCATTGCCGGTACCGCCGATGACGTCACTACGCTTGTCGAAGGTGATCCGGCCAATCCGGTCAGCCTCGTGAACGCAGTGCGCACGGGGCATGCCTTCCTTAACGATATCGCGCACAACGCCACTCCGGTCGTTGTCGGTGGGGTTCTGCAGGCGGACGCTGACGCCGATGTCGGCAATGCGCAACCTGTTGGCCCAGGCGGCAACAACCTGACCTACGACAACGAACTGCTCGATGCTCACTACATCGCCGGCGACGGTCGGGTCAACGAGAACATCGGCCTGACTGCAGTGCATGCGATCTTCCACTCCGAGCACAACCGCCTGGTCCAGCAGACCAAGGACACCGTGCTCGATTCGGGTGACGTGGCCTTTCTCAATGAGTGGCTGCTCAATCCGGTGACCGCATTGCCTGCCACCCAAGCCGAGTTCGATGCGCTGCAGTGGAATGGCGAGCGCTTGTTCCAGGCTGCCAAGTTCGGCACCGAAATGCAGTATCAGCACCTGGTGTTCGAGGAGTTTGCGCGGACCATCCAGCCCCGAGTCGACCTGTTCTTCGCACCGACCCAGGTCTACGACGTCGACCTCGATGCCTCGATCGTCGCCGAGTTTGCCCACACCGTATACCGGTTTGGCCACTCGATGCTGACCGAGACCGTCGATCGCTACGACATCGACTTCAACGTGATAGGCGA
Source organism: Pseudomonas sp. GM33 (assembly GCF_000282295.1). Lineage (NCBI taxonomy): Bacteria > Pseudomonadati > Pseudomonadota > Gammaproteobacteria > Pseudomonadales > Pseudomonadaceae > Pseudomonas > Pseudomonas sp. GM33. The sequence goes on along the minus strand of NZ_AKJO01000019.1, from coordinate 2,899 downwards.
TCCGGCCAGCGCCAATCCCGATCAGCAAATGGGCTTGATCGCGGCGTTCCTCAACCCGCTGGCGTACGCCGCCAGTGGCGTATCGCCAGAGGATGCGACCAGTGCGATCGTACGTGGGGTAACACGGCAAGCCGGTAACGAAATCGACGAGTTCGTCACCGAGGCGCTGCGTAATAACCTGCTCGGCCTGCCGCTCGACCTGCCGGCGCTCAACATCGCCCGTGGCCGCGACGTGGGGATTCCCTCGCTCAACGCGATCCGCCGCGATATCTACAGCCAAACCGGTGATACCCAACTCAAGCCGTACACCAGCTGGGTCGATCTGGTGCAGTACCTCAAGCATCCGGAGTCGTTGATCAACTTCATCGCGGCCTACGGCACGCATGACACGATCACGGCAGCGACCACGCTGGATGGCAAGCGCGCAGCAGCTCTGGCGCTGGTCTTTGGTGGTGTGGGTGCACCCGCTGATCGGCTGGACTTCCTCAACAGCACTGGTGCCTATGCCAACGTGACGCTGCCTGGCAGGGATGGGATAGCGGGCACTGCGGACGACCTGAGAAATGTCACGATCACAGGCGTCGATGCCATCGATCTCTGGATCGGCGGCCTGGCCGAAGCGAAAACCCCGTTCGGCGGCATGCTCGGCTCGACTTTCAACTTCGTATTCGAGAACCAGATGGAAAAACTGCAGGACGGCGATCGCTTCTACTACCTGGAGCGTACCTCTGGCCTGTCGATGAATGCCGAACTTGAAAGCAACTCGTTCGCCAAGCTGATCATGGCCAACACGTCGGCCACGCACTTGCCGGGCCTGGTGTTCTCGGATCCGGGGTTCTACCTGGAAGTGGATCAGGGCAGGCAGTTCAACGAAGGCCTGCTATCCGTTGATCCGCTCGGCCCGAACGGCGAGCAGGTGGTGTTCCGCGACAACCCGCTGACCGTGGGGGCGGACACCAACTACATCCGCTACAACGGTGCCGAGCACATTGTGCTGGGTGGCACCGATAACGACGACATCCTCATCTCCAGTGAAGGTGATGACACGGTCTGGGGCGATGGCGGCAACGATCGCATCGATGGCGGTGACGGCAACGACCAACTGCGTGGTGGCACCGGCGACGACATCATCACTGACACCGGTGGCGACGATAACATCCAGGGTGGCGACGGCAACGACGTGCTGCACGGAGGCAACGGCATCAACCTGATCATTGGCGGGTTCGGCAACGACTTCATCGTGACCGGTGAGGACGCCTCCGAAGCCATTGGTGGCCAGGGCAACGACTTCATCCTGGGCAGCAAGGCCAACGAACAGGACATGGGTAACGAAGGCGACGACTGGATCGAGAAGGGCACTTCGGACGGTGCACCTGGCGACAACTTCGACCCGCTCGGCAACGACCCTGTGATCGGCCACGATGTATTCATCGGCGGTAACGAGAACGACAAGTTCAACGGCGAAGGCGGTGACGACATCATGGTCGGCAGTCTCGGCATGGGTGACCGCTATATCGGCGGCTCCGGCTATGACTGGGCGACCTTCAAGGATCTCGCCCAGGGCGTGAGCATCGATTACACCGACCGCTTCTTCGATGTGCCACCGATGCCGGGTTCGGGAGCCTCGGCGCTGGTGCGGTTCGACATCATGGAAGGTCTGTCGGGTTCGTCCCACGGTGACTTCCTGCGCGGTGACAACGAGGATGCGACATCGCTGCCTACGGCGGGTGCAACCGGCAGTGTGCTGACCAACATCAGCCTGATCAACGGTCTGGCGGGCCTGTTGCCAGCCGGAGCGACGTTCTTCGACGGTGGCAACATCATCCTCGGTGGCAGCGGCAGCGACCTGATCGAAGGTCGTGGTGGTGATGACATCATCGATGGTGACAAGTGGCTGAACGTGCGCATCAGCGTACGGGCGAACGCTGATGGAAGTGGCGCGGAAATCGCCACGTTCAACAGCATGGAACCCCTGGTGCCGTTTATGCTCAACGGTACTTACAACCCGGGCCAACTGGTCATCGTGCGGGAGATTCTGACCGGCACTGACGACTTCGACACTGCGGTGTATTCCGGTAATGCGTCGGAGTACAGCATCACCCTCGACGGCAATGCCGTCATCGTGACCGACCTGGTGGCGGGCCGAGATGGCGTGGATCGCCTGACGGGCATCGAGCGTCTGCAGTTTGCTGACCAGGCGCAGACGTCCGGCGTCGGCACCGCCGTGAACAGCGGGCCTGTGGGTCGTCTGGCGATCCTCGATGCTACCACCGGTGCGCGTGAGGATACGCCTGTCGCGGGCCAGCTGTTGCGTGTCAGCGATCGGTCGTTACGCGACGCAAACAGTGTGAGTGCGGCCAATCCGACCGGTGCGGTTACCGGTGCGGTGTCTTACTACTGGCAGGTCGAAAACATCCCGGGTTCAGGCATCTTTGAAGACATCACCGTTATCGCCGCAGGCGAGGCTTCGCGGGTGACTGGCGCGACCTATCTGGTGACGGACGATGTCGCCGGTCTGAACATCCGCGTTCGGGCGGTGTATCAGGATGGCAGTGGTACGCTGGAGATCGTCGACTCGTCGGCGAACAACGCACCGACCGCTGGGCCGGGCATCCTCGGGTCTGCGTTTCTGAACGAGGTGCTGACCGCCGACGTGTCGACCATCGTCGATGTTGATGGCCTCAGCAATCCGCAGTTCACCTTCCAGTGGCAGGAGACCAATGGGGTGACCTTCGTCGACATCGCCGGAGCCACTGCCAGCACCTTTGCGCTTGGCCAGGCTCAGGTCGGTGATCAGGTACGCGTGGTAGTCAGTTACGTGGATGACTTCGGCGTGGCCGAAAGCGTTACGTCCGACGCTACGGCCCCGGTGGCCTCCGGTGTAGTGTTTGTCGGTACC